>NZ_DDVT01000027.1:0-50690 GCF_002345795.1 Tatumella sp. UBA2305 | reverse complement strand
ACTGATACTGAACCTGGAAGGTAGCATCGGCGTTGGCTGTACCTGCTTTCGCCTCACCCAGAGCGTAGTAACGTGCCTGGAATGGCAGGGTGTTGGTACCGTCAATCAGAGTTTGCGCAGTGCTGAAGCTTGCACCGTCCAGTTTCAGAGCAGAACCGGTGCTGTCCAGGATCTGGATACCAACGTTAGAGGCTGAACCTGCAGCAGAACCCTGCAGAGCTAATACGTCAGGATAAGATGTAGTGCCATAAGTTTCAGGATCGGAAGAATCATCATCGTTAGAAGTTGCAGTCACACCTGCAAACGCGATAGCCGCAGTTTTTGCCACTGTAGTATCACAGTCATCTAACTGGATATTGAAACCTACAGCGCTGCTGGTCTCTCCAACCGCACTCAAAGAACTGGCTTTTACCTGACCCAGTTGTACAGTCTGATTAACTGAACCGGCATCAACGGCACAGGCTGCGTTCACAACTTCGCCTTCGAAGTGCACAGTACCACCGTTGACTGTAGTTGTTGCTGCGTGAGCAACAGTTACAGACAGAGACAGAGCGGAAAGGACGCCAACTACCAGTGATTTTATTTGCATACAGTTTGCCTTTTAATCCAAAGATTAATGAATAAGAAATTGCAAAAAATTAATAAATAAGAAATTGGCGGCCAGCTTTCCGGTATGGTCAGAACCATTATTACAATAACCTTCATTTTGACCTGCCACTCTGGTTTCATCATTACAAAAGTTAACAACTCCGCCAGATGCCTATCAGGATAGGGCCATTACAGGTTATTTGGCAAATAACCACATCACATAAATTAATGAGATAATTAAAAAATTAATTTCGCTAATTTTTTAGACGGTTGACTTATCAAATCCATACTAAAAAGGCGTAGAGATAAATTATATCAATGCGATAAACTCACAATTAATTTAAATACTGTCAATAAGTTAAATTAAAATCCTGTATTATCATTAAATAACAAACCAATCATTAAACCTGAACAAAACCTAATCTATCCATTCTAAAAAAAATCAATTCGGGCATTGCAACACAATAATGAATGTTTTTACCGATTGATTTCCAGATTACAAATTAAATATATTATCTTACTACGATTAAATGCGTAAATTATTTTATATATTACAAACCAAAGAATAATTACTCACGTACTTCCCTATCAATTTCTGTTAATTGATATGTTTTAACGATTTTATGGGATAAAAAACCCGTATGTAAACGATTTCAATTTTTAAAAAATAACTCCTGCGTGAGAGTTATCGTTATAAATAAGCAGAATTAACCTGTTTATTTGCCGTTAATAAAACTATTAACTTTGATTAATATCAATATAAATGGATGACTTTTCATTTCCATGGCAGAAAAACATGATTGCTCTGCATTCACCGGGGAAGAATAATGCTGTCGGAGAAGTAAAAGGACAGGTAAAAATGTTTGGGATGCCAGGCCCGGGATAACAGACTGGCATCCGATGTTTCAGAATCTAATACTGAGAGTGATAATCCTGGCCTTTATCCCAACGATCCTGCCAGTGACTGGTATAAACACGGGCCAAATCAGGTGAATTATGGATCACCAGAACATTCTCAGAATTCCGGCGCTCAGCACTGGCAGTGTAATTAAACGAGCCTGTCTCAACGGTTTGATCATCCACGATGATCGTCTTATCGTGTTGTATCGGATAATGCTTGTCAGTTCTCAGGGGAATCCCCTGATTGACGATGAAATTCATCGCAGCGAGGCTGGATTTATTTCTGTTGCCTCGCTCATCCACCACAATTTTGACATCAACACCGCGCTTTTTGGCACTGGCCAATGCCTGCATGATATCTGGCGCAGTAAAAGAATAGGAAAGCATTCGGATACGATGTTGAGCACTATTGATAGTGTTCAGTACCAGACTGCGGGCCGTGCCTTCCGGTGAAAAACCCACTTCAACCGATGGGCTGGCTGCCATCGTCAGGGCCGGGGCGGCCAGTAATACGGCAGCCAGTAAATATGTACTTCTCTTCATTAATACATCCAATGACAACGGGGGAATCTCTCTGTGCTTATTTGCTATCAGATACGCGTTATTCACTGAATTAACTTTACTTTTCAGTGAGTCAGCAGCACCCTACCATTTATGCAGACAATAAAAAATCCGCATTTCCTGAAAACGGATCTGCGGAGAGAAATTACCGGTTTTCCCCTACGGGAGGAGATTCAGACGGGTCAAAGTTCAGCGACCATTAAACGGATTGCCGGTTTCATAGCGGTCAGAATGCAGAGTGTCGCTGTGCAGATAACGCCAGACATCTTCATTCACTGCCACGCCTTCGACCGCTGCCAGAGCCTCACGCAGAATACAGTCTTCACCCGGATAAAGTACCTGTTCAACTCCCTGCGCCGGTTTACTGGCCTTAAGCTCTGCCATTGAACGAGAAACACTGGCTCTGAAAACAGTACTATCGGTAAACGCCGCAGGATTAAAAATGATGTGTAACTGCCCGAGATTGCGGCCTTCCGACATATTCTGGTACATAGATGAGACATGTTTGCCAAAGGGCAGCCCAAGCAACATCCCTGCCAGCACATCCACCATCATCATTAATCCATAGCCTTTGGGTCCTGAAATAGCATTCAGGCCAGCCACAGCCGCAGGATCAGTGGTTGGCTGACCGCGACTGTCCACCGCCCAGTCGGCCGGGATGGGCTGATGCCGGAGACGCGCATCAAGAATTTTCCCCCAGGCCTGAACGCTGGTCGCCATATCCAGCATCATATAATCATCATCTTCCCCCGGGGCAGCAAAGGCTATAGGGTTGGTCCCGTAATAAGGTTCTGCGCCACCGTAAGGGACCACCATCGGATCAGACTGACATAACGACAACGCCACCATTCCAGATTTTGCTGCCTGCTCTACAAAAAACGACAGTGCGCCACTGTGGCTGATACGGCGAATGCCAACTGCACACAGTCCCTGCTGTTGAGCAATTTCGATTCCACGCTCCATGGCCTGTTGCGCGGCAAAATGCCCGGGGCCATTATCGCCATCAAAAATCATCACGGACGGTAATTCATGGCGAACAGTAAATTCGGGCGTTGTATTGATCCCTCCTTTACAGATTCGTTCCACGTAATATTCGGTCCGCAATGCTCCGTGCGAGTGAACACCGCGCTTATCTGCATGTACCAGCGATGCCGCGACGGTCTCTGCATGGAGTACCTGCAAACCGGCACGCTGCAGTTTATCGCTGATGAGAGTTAGCAACTGTTGAGGATCAACTCTTATCACGGTCATTCCCTCCACCGATCATCGGGGCTTTAATACGGGGTAAGCGAGACTCAAACCAGCAGGCCATCGAGATTAAATCACTTTCCTTCATCGAATGACCAATCAGTTGAAGACCTATCGGTAATCGCTGAGAGGAAATTCCGCCCGGTAACGTCATCGCAGGTAACCCGAGGAATGACCAGGGGGCGCAGAACGAGGCATCCCCCGTTGAAGTCAGCCCTTGCGGCGCTACTGACGGGGCGGCCAGCGACAGAATAACATCGCTGTCGTGAAAATAATCATCACGCTGACGACGACATTGCTGCATAAAGGTTATTGCCCGTTGATAGACCTGTGAAGAGATCTCACTCCCTTGCTGAATGAGTGCAGAGGTCGCTTTACCGACCGCAGATAAGTCCGCGCCAATTTTCGCTGACAGTCCCTGACAGGCTTCATACGCCAGAATGGTGTCCAGTGCCGCCAGCCATTCTGGTGCTTTATCTGCAGCCTCCAACGGCCGGCATTCAATCCCCTGCTCATTCAGCCAGCCAATAATCCCGGAAAACCAGCTTTTCAGTTCCTCATCTGCCGACTGCCACTGCGCCGGCATATACAACCGGACCCGGCGTGGCTTCACAGGGACAGGGGGAGATACTGTAGTCTGGTTGTCGACAATCACCTGCTGGCAAAGGCTGGCATAGTAGCAATCAGAGACAATAAAACCGGTATGGTCAAGCGAGCCTGCCAGTGGCTGAATACCTTCCACTGATACCCTTCCATAAGTCGGTTTAAATCCGACGACACCACAGTAGGCTGCCGGACGAATCACCGATCCTACGGTTTGTGTACCCAGGGCGATATTGACAATACCGGCCGCGACCGCAGCCGCTGAACCGCTGGAAGATCCGCCCGGAGTATGGCGATAATTCCAGGGATTTACTGTGGCGGCCGGGTGACGCCAGGCAAACTCCGTGGTAGCCGTTTTACCGAAAATCGTCGCACCTGCGGCTTTCAGTTGCCGGACTATCTTTGCATCTTCCGCCGGAAGGTGCCCCTGAAACAGCGGGCAACCGTAACCGGTAGGCATATCTTTAGTGTCTATCAGATCTTTTACCGCGACAGGTATACCTGACAGCGGTAATCCCACGGGTGTTTCCGGATAGTGCTCAGGCAGCCAGACAAAGGCCTTCAACTCAGGATTCCGTTGTTGTGCCGCAGCTATCGCCTGCTCCAGCGTGGTGTTCTGTTTCATAGTGCTTCCCGTCATGACCCGATAATCACGGACTATTTCTTATAGATGTTATGCACCACATCCGTGTAGGTGACCTGACCCGGTTTAATATTGCCGATGTACTGCTGCACATTAATGGCATTATTAAAGGCACCTTCGGAAATATACGGATCGACAGCATAAATGTTATTTTTTGCCAGCCGGTCAACCGCATTAGTCACGACTTTAGCATCTAACGTCGGGAACTCTTTAATCGCTACCTGACGGGCAATATCCGGAGAGTTATGGATCACTTTTTCGGCTTCAGCCAGACCTTCGATAAAGTTTTTCACCATCTCAGGTTTACTTTTAATGGTTGACTGCAGAGCATCAATAGCTGAGAAGGCAAATTCTCCCTGATACTTGTCATTAAACGAGTAAACAATCTTATAGCCGCTGGCAATCCCCTGGTCGACCTGAGGTTCATAAACGGTTGCAGCCTGCGCGCGACCGACACCCAGCGGCGATAACTCAGTACCCAACTGAACAGTGCTCAGATTCACTCCCTGAATCCCTTTATCTTTTATCAGTTGCTGTAACAGATAAGTGGTGGTACTCGGTGGCATCGCCGTAGAGACCGTTTTCCCCTTCAGGTCGGCTTCGGAGTGAAGATTGGCAGACGGCGGAGCAATAATCCATACCGGTACCCCGGCAACCACCAGCCCGATATTGGTGATCGGCGCACCTTTAATATGAGCCAGCACAGCCGTCATCGGATCCTGTAAAGAGAAATCGGCGTGCCCGCCAATCACCGCCGCCACGGCCTGAGCACCGCTTCCGGCAGTCATCAGTTTTAAATCCACGCCGTGTTTGGCAAAAATGCCCTGGTCGATACCGACATATAACGGCAGATACTGAATAGAGTGGAAAGCTTCATAAATGACAGCTGGCTGGTTTGCTTCTGCAAAAGAGGCAAATGCGGAGGTTCCGGCCAGCACAGCAACCGCAGCCAGTTTACGAACAGATTTCATTTTTATGCTTTCCATTTAACCACCCTTTTCTCAATATATTGAATACACCAGGTTACTAACGATGCCATCACTGTCAGTACAATGACGCCAAGCCAAACGGTATTAAGATCAAACAGCGAACCCGCCACAAAGATTTCATGGCCCAGACCGTTATTTGATGAGATATATTCCCCCACCACGGCACCAATCAGCGAAAAGCCGACGTTGATACGAATAATGGAAAAAATCCAAGGCACCGACGACGGGATAATCAGTTTCCTGAAAACCTGGGCATTGGATGCTTTAAATGAACGAAACAGATTCATTAAATCGCTGTCAATTTCCCTGGCTACCGCGCAGGCAGAAATCATGGCGACAGCAAATGAAGAGATCGCGGATAGCCAGATTTTTGATGTGGTATCTGAGCCGAACCAGATAATGATTAACGGACCAAGGGCAATTTTTGGGATGCTGTTAAGAATGACGGAAAATTGCTCGCCGACCTGCGACAACTTAGGGTAAAACCATAATCCCAGGCCGAGAATAATTCCTAACCCGCTACCAATCACCAGACCCATGATGGTTTCATAAAAGGTAATCCAGGTATCAAAGAGCAGTTGCCCCTGGGTCAGACCGATAACGGCTGAGTGATAAATACCGTAAGGTGAACCTAATAACTGGCCGTTAATCCAGTTTTGTTGCGCGGCCAGTCCCCATAAACACACAAGTAAAAAAAGAATAAAAAAGACAATGATTGTCGCTCTGCGCTTATCTGCATTTTGTGTCATTGATATCTGTCCTATTGACCGTGAGCCACGTTATTCATTCTTAAGCCGTCCCAGATTTGGGTATGGTAATCATGAAATTCAGGCGCCCCGCGGGCAGAAACGGCCGTTCTCGGTCCCTGGGTGGTAAGATCGATTTTTTGCTCCATCACGATTTTGGCCGGCCGGCCGCCCAGCAAGACCACCCGGTCACTCATGGCAATAGCTTCATCGATATCGTGGGTGACCAGAATGACGCTGGTCTCTCCGGTTCTGGTCAGATTCATGACGTCATCTTCCAGCATCAGCCGGGTTTCATAATCCAGTGCAGAAAAAGGTTCATCGAGCAGGATTACCGTTGGGTCACATAACAGTGTGCGGGTCAGCGCAACCCGTTGTTTCATGCCGCCGGAAAGCGAGGCCGGATAGGCATTCTCTACCGAGGAAAGGCCGTAACGTGCCAGCATATCAAGTGCTCGCTGACGATCAGCCGGAGTAATTTTTCGGTATAGCTCAATACCCAGCAGGGCATTATCCAGAATGGTCCGCCACGGTAATAACAGATCCTTTTGCAGCATATAGGCGATGCGGCCGACAGCACCATTTTTTGCCGGCCCTAATACCACACTACCGGAACTGGGTTTCAGTAATCCTGAGATCAGGTTAAATAAGGTGCTTTTTCCGGCACCACTCCGTCCAACAACCGCAACAATTTCACCGGCTTTTACCACGAAATTAAGAAACTGAAACAGCCGTAACTCTTCACCATTCTCCAGCACAAAATGGTGGCTTAACTGATTTATCTCCAGGGGATGCGGTGATTCAGATTCCTGCAAATGACTCATTATTCCTCTGCCTCATGGTTATCCGTAAATTCTGCTACAGATAACCGCTATGCACATAGCATGCCAGAAATGAATTAAATTAATCCTTTGTTTTATATGTATTTTTAAATTAAGAGTCTGAAACAAATAGCCGAAAAGAAATTCTGAACTCGCGGGAAATCACTGCAATGGTGCAATCGTACAATGATTATATATGACAGATATATATGACTATTTCCTGATACTGGTGCAATAAGTAATAGATGGGGATACTGGCAGGTAAAAAAATCGCCACTGAAAGAAGATAGCGTTTATCACCCATGAACTCTACGATACGACCCGCCGGTTATTACAGCAGGATATTTTATCCTACACTATTGATCAGAATCCGGAATTGCAGGCATTCAGGGCACTGGGTCTGATGATTAGTTATCTGGAAAAGCAAAATATTCCCGGGATGTACGACAGCGGCAATATTGAGTTGTCGATCTTTACCCCTGAAAACTGCGTTTCTCCCTCCGGCCATTAATGTTCTTCCGGCGAAGAGGTATTGTTGAAGAAAATATCGATATTCATCGGACTATTGCCATCCTCGCCATTCAGGGTACGTACCAGAATTTCACTACCAAGTTGCTGCAACGACAGTACGCCATCTGGCCGTACCCGCTTAATCTTAGTCATATTCTGGCTTTCATTGACCAGCGCAATAGTTTTGGTGTCATCGCCACCAGCCTCTTTGGCCGCCAGTACCACAAAGGCGTTATCGGCGTCATTATCCATCAGCGCCACAATATATTTCGCTTTGGAAGCGCCTGCCTGCTCCAGTATGGGAAGTGAGGAGGGATCACCTTCGATAACATCAGCCGTTTCGGGAAATTCAGATTTATTGCCCGGGTAACAGACAATAGTGACATTCCCGCCGGAGTCCGCCAGCCCCTGGCTGACACTTTGTGCCAGCGCTGAAGATCCGGCCACAATATAGTGATTTTTACGTACCACGTGAGAAAACCGTCCTTTTAGAATACGTTGAACATTCTGACTAATCAGTGAACCGGCTATCGAGGCAACCGATGCGGCAAAAATAGTGATACCGAAAATAATCACCGTCAGGGTAAACATCCTGGCCGCGGTGGTATGAGGCAGAATATCGCCAAATCCCACCGTAGACATACAGACAATCACAAAATAAAACGCCGTCGGCAGATCTTTAACCGGCGGGGTAAACTGGTCACCAAGATAAAGTGTTCCCAGCATGCCATAAACGATCAGTGACAGAACGCTGACCACAGCGAAAATACTGGTACTACCGAGGCTGTGCTTATCAAAATGCCGCCAGTAGAACAGTAATCCACCCATGGTAATTAGCGCATAGATCGCCTGAGTATGGTGAGCTTTCAGAATGATCAGGTTGGTCAGTGCAATACAGAACAACAACAGTAATGAACTGAACCAGGCAATCCTGGTACGCATCAGTAACGTAAAGGCCATGCAGAACAGCACCAGGCCCATCATAAATCTCGGGATATCAAAAGTTTCCAGGAAACTTAGTGCTTCCTGCCATGAATGGAAATTCCGGAGTTTTTCTGGTGCGTTCTCCATTACCAGCAATAGTATGGGCCGGAGCATCATGTAGCCGTTGTGCGCAACCATCAGTGCCAGGCAGTACACCACTATCATTGGATTTTTCAGAAAGCTGATAATTTTCATCTGATTGTTCACCACACCTCTGTTACAGGATCCCTTTCTGCATGGTTCCAACTTACGAAAATCACAGACTGATCCGATAAGCTAAAGCGTAGGGGGATTTTGGGGAACATCAATGAAAAAAGGGTGGCAATATGTTGCGGCAGCGCTAAAGAGTCGGGCGACTGAAAGAAATGTCTCCGGTGATTCAGCGCCTTCAGTCCACCACTGGCAGTGGACTGGTGCGAATTTGCTGTAATTTCGAAATAATTTCGGTACTCAGCAGATCATTAATGCTGCCGTCAGGGGATGAAGCCCGGGTAATGATGCAAACCTCCAGCGCTGGTAACGGTGGCAGATCGGGGTGAACAATTTTCTGCAGATAATCCGGCACACTGCACTCCGCCAGCACAGCAACCGCCATACCACTTTGGGCTATCGCTATCTGTCCGGCCAGATAAGGACTACTGTAAGCTATCCGGTAACTTCTGTTCATTTGCTCCAGAGAACTCAGGATATTCTCTCTGGCTTCGCTGCCATACTCATACACCGCGACTGGTAAGGGCTCATGTTCATTTTGCAGATGATGTGGGCTACCGATCCAGACCAGAGGTTCGGTAAACAGAAAAGTCCCTCTCTGAGGGGCATCCCGGGACACAATCGCAATATCCAGAGTGCCATCCTCAATCATTGGAATCAGTCTCAGCGAAGGTTCGCAAATAATAGACAGTTCGATAAACGGGAATTTCTCTCCCAACATTTGCAGAATAAATGGCAGGTAGCCCGCCGCATAATCATCAGGAATGCCCAGGCTGACCTTACCTCGCAGCTCGGTTCCACTGACATACTGTATGGCCTCTGCATGCAATTTTAAGATATCGTGAGCATAGGTCAGTAATTCTCTGCCAGCCCGTGTCAGTATCATTTTTTTAGCTTCACGGTGAAACACCGGCCGTCCGAGCAGAGTCTCGATATTTTTGATATGCATACTTATGGCTGACTGCGAACGAAATACCGACTGTGTGGCATCCGTCATCGAACCGGTACGGGCAACCGCAACGAAGGTTTTTAACCAGCGTATATCCAGCGTTTTATCTGCCATAAATCATCGCTCAGGGTGGTGGTGTCAGCAGGTGCAGTGAGATTACCGGAGCAGTTCACCACAGTGTTTATTAATGGCAGGACTACACATTATCCTGTAGTGCCGGTTTCGGTGGACAGACCACCGACAGTACCGAAGCCCCTGTCACCAAAGCCGCGGCCAGCAGCATTGTCGATTCCGGATTCTGGTGCAGAAATAATTTTGCCAACACCAGAGCATAAACCGGTTCAAGTATCAGGATCAAAGAGAGTGTACGTGGTAAGAGAGTCCTCAGGCTTAATGTCAGTAACCAGTAAGCCAGCGCGGTGCAAATCACCCCGAGCAAAATAATAAACAGCCAGTCGCTGGCCGAACTCCGCACCATTCCATGAAATCCGGCGGGCAGCGCAATCATGGCGCAACCAAAACACTGCCAGCAAGATGACTGCAAGGGTGAGGCGGCGGTGCGGTGATAACGGTTAAACATCACGACGACTGCCTGTGTCGCTCCGGCACTGACTGACCAGAACATACCGGCCATACTGTGATGAGGACCGATAGCTGAGGGCGCCAGAAATGCGATCCCCCCCATAATCATCAGGGCGATAAACAAATCACCACTCGCCGGGATTTTACGCCGTAGTAAACCTTCAAAGAAGATCACAAATGCCGGGAAACTGGCAAAGCCGATAGTCCCCATCGCTACCCCTCCTTCTCTGACCCCCAGAAAAAAACAGAT
This sequence comes from Tatumella sp. UBA2305, assembly GCF_002345795.1. Classification (NCBI taxonomy): domain Bacteria; kingdom Pseudomonadati; phylum Pseudomonadota; class Gammaproteobacteria; order Enterobacterales; family Erwiniaceae; genus Tatumella; species Tatumella sp. UBA2305. The sequence continues at coordinate 40,106 of NZ_DDVT01000027.1, read as the reverse complement.
CCAGTGGCATCCGAGCAACATGCCATTAATAAATAATTTCGTTCTGTCTGTTCCTGTCAGTGGATGACGTTTATTTCTGAGCAACAGCAACAAGAGTATCAGTGTCAGCATGCCTGTCAGCCCTCTGCCAGACACAATCGACGCAGCATCTGCAGTGATATGTTCCCCAAAAATGGCAGACAGCCCAAACAACAGGGTACAAAAATGGGCTAACAGTTGTGCTTTCAGAGCGCTCATCAGGTCTTCCATCTGGTAAATAAGAGAATCACGCTAGCATTCGCAGTAAAACCCGTAAAACGAATAATACACTGAAACATAATTTGAAAATCGAATAGATGCAGATAATTCTTTACTACCGTAATCGTACTCACCGGATATCAAAGCACCTGTCTGCACCCTCTGTCAGAATCTCACCACGTCACTCTGGTGGCAGGAAAGTACTGGCTGCTCTCAGCAACAGATCTTCTCTGTCACGCAGAGCCAGTAACTCCAGTCCCGTCGGCATTCCGCTGGAGGTGAAACCGGCCGGTAATGCCAGAGCCGGGGTGCCCGTAGTCGCTGAAATCAAAGCATTACTGCCGGTTTGAGCCTGACCGTGCCTGACCGGGGGCTGGCTTATCACCGGGAAAGCCAGCAGGTTAATCCGGTGACGGTGAAAGAAATCCACCAGATCCTGATAAAATGCGACCTGTTTTTGCTGTACCCGATAAAAATCAGCACTGTCAGTGCCGGGGTGCGCCGCACGGGTCTGAAATATCGTCCCGAGGTCGGGGTGATATTTCCCGGAATCAATAATCTGTGACAATGTTTTATACCGGACGGCTGGTCTGTCAGCTAAAAAGCCAGCCAGGGCTTCAGAGAATTCATAAGCAATAATATTGGCTTCACTGGCAAGATGGCTGATTTCCGGGTGGCTCACGGTGGTTAATCGAACCGTTGCGGGGAAATTCAGTGCCCGTCTGACCTGTTGCCCCACCGGATCCTGTTCATCGAATAACTCAGAAACAACACCTACCGATAACTGTTCTGTGGTCTCCGCCGGAGCCCTGCCGGTCATGATTTCATAAGTCCGCGGCAGATCACTGGCATGGCTCACCAAAGGCCCGGCAATATCCTGAGATGGCGATAGCGGGACAATTCCCTGCATATTCACCCGCCCCTGAGTTGGCCGTAATCCGTAAATCTGAGCAAACGCCGCAGGGATACGCACAGAGCCAGCAGTATCGGTGCCTATCGCCAGTGGAGTATATCCTGCGGCCACCGCCACTGCTGAACCGCTACTGGAACCTCCGGGTGAATAACCCGTATGAAAGACATTTTCGGTATACCCTGTCAGCGATGAAGCCCCGGTAATTCCCGCCGCTAATTCATGCATTGCGGTCTGCCCCAACAGAACAGCCCCTTCGCCGCGTAATCTGGCGATAAGCGGGGCATCTTCGCTGGCGACCAGCCCCTGTAATGCCACCGACCCTGCGGTCTGCGGCCAGCCACGTACCGCAATATTATCTTTGATCAGCAGCGGAATACCCTCAAGTTTCCCGACAGGCAACCCTGCAGCCCGTCGCTGATCACTGGCAGTGGCAGCAGCTCTGGCTTCTGCGGCATGCAGCCGGCTGATGGCATGCAGTCGCCGGTCATCAGCCGAAATTCGATCAAGTGCCCATTCGGTCAGCTGCAGCGCAGTAACCTCCCCCGCTTCTAACGCTTTAGACAGCCTCCCGACTGATGCCCGCGGATAGTCCTTACGCTGAAACATTTACACCTCCTGCCAGTGATACTGTTGATGAAGATCACGGGTCACTCGCCCCACCGAGGAACCGGCAAAGTGGGAACTAAACCAGAGGGCCTGATGCGCGGTAGCCCATTCCAGCGCCTTTTGACGCGAACGTACCGCCTGCAGTTTATTTTCACAAAATACTGAGTTCCATTGCGGAAAACGAAACTGTAGCGGGTGATGCATAATATCGCCGGTAAAAATTGCAGACTTCCCTGCCGAATGAAGGATCAGTGACGCATGATCAATACTGTGACCCGGGGTAGGTAAATAGCTCAGCACTCCGGCAAAACAGGGGGATTCATTCACATTGACAGTATCCAGTTGTCCGCGGGTAATCAATGGTAACAGGCTGTCGTTAAATAGTTCCTGCTGCTGCGGATCTGCCAGGCATGCTTCCAGTTCCGTGGCGGAACAGATATATCGGGCAGAGGGAAACAGAGGCTGCCATTGACCGTTAACCAGATGGGTATTCCATCCCACATGGTCGGTATGAATATGCGTCATTATAACCATCGACACCTCATCGGGATCGACACCACTGGCAAGAAGTCGGGAGTAATAGGGGGTATCCAGTTGATGAAAAAGGGGCTTATTATCGCGCTGACGACCATTTCCGGTAGCTGTATCAATCACAATCACCTGTTCAGGAGTTCTGACAAGCCAGCTATGTATTGATAGCTCAACATTTTGTGGACGGGTTTCTTCCCGTAACGGAGACTGATGATCCGGATAAAGTGCCGCCAACGGTAGGGTCGCCGTTTGTTCGGTAATTTTTTCAACCGTACAGTCGCCTACAATAACTTTTGTCATTTTTTCCTCTCACTGCCTGTTGTAGAAAAGGCTAAATTACCGGCACTATAGCCGGGCGAGTGGCATTAATTAAATTGATTGAAATTATGAATAACATCAAAAATATCGATTTTCATGGCGTAGACCTGAATTTAATCATTGTCTTCAGCGTATTGTATGAAGAGCGCAGTGTGACTAAAGCGGCAGCACGCCTGCACCTGGGACAACCCGCTGTCAGCGCCTCACTAAAACGGCTAAGAGTATTATTTGATGATCCGCTGTTTGTCCGCACCGCTCAGGGTATGCACCCTACACCTGAGGCGACTGTTTTATCTGCCCGGTTCGCTCCGCTGATTGCTGAACTGCATAACGTTTTGTTCAGCAGGCAGACATTTGACCCGGCAACCGATGAAATCACACTCCGCATCGGGATGAGCGACTGGATTGAACACTGGCTGATGCCAGACCTGCTGGCAGAAATTCTGAGGGATGCACCCGCCATTTCCCTTAATGCCGTGGCCTGTGACCCCTGGCAGGTCGTCAGCGAGCTGGAACTGGAAAATATTGATCTGGCGGTAAGCGCAGGTGATCAGTGTTCCTCCGCACTCAACCGTGAGCAACTGGCTACGTGCGGATTCACTACCGTCTGGGACAGTCAACAGATCCCCGTACAAAGACCTCTGACCCGCGAAGTATTTACCCGTCATCCACACCTGTTGGTGTCTTACCGGGGCGCCCGTCAGAGTGCTATGGACAAAATGTTGCTGGAGCAAGGAACATCGAGGCAGGTACGTTATATCAGTACACATTTTTCGGTACTGCCGGTGATTCTCAGCAAAATTCCGGCATTTGCCACTGTGCCGGCTTTGCTGGTTGATGACTGGCAGGAGCGATATGGTTTTGATTCAGCCCCGGTACCCGCAGCAATGCCAGATTTTGCTCTGGCCATACTCTGGCATCGAAACCGGTACAACGACCCTGCAGTACAATGGCTGCTGTCGCGTATCCGTCGCCTGATGCAGGAAAAACTCTCCCGCTGATGCTCCATCTGGAGGACGGCTTACCCGACTGTATTATTTAGCCCCGTTATAACCGTCGATAAAGGTACCCGCGACAGCCTGTGCCACCTGCTTTTTAGAGGCTTCAGACCAGGATGACGTATAGGTTTTCCCTGCAAAAGTATTTTGCGAGGGTAGCTGCCCCTGAACAATTCGCTCCCTCAGCAAAACAGCCACGGCCAGAGCCTGATCTTCCGACACCCCGGCAGCACGCATCTTTTTGCCCTCGTCATAAAAACGCTGCAGGAAATGCGTCAGATTTTTGGCCGTATCCGGAACCTGGGTTCTGAGTGAGGCAGAAAAATCCTGATCGGCCATCTGCCAGGCCAGATGATCTGCATTACGCTGAACAATAGTACGCTGGGTACTGCATCCGGTAAGGATTAACGATAGAGATAATAAGGTAGCGAAGCAGACTCTACTCACCTGCATGAGAACAAATCCTTACTTCCGGGGTAACATCCGAAAAATTGGTTATTTAAAGATAAAATAGCAGGTATCTGCTGCAAAAGTATGATGATCTGGTTAACAGGCCACGGAGGGGCACTATCATGGCTATTACCGCTCCCCGGCATCAAACAGATGGCTTACCGCCCGCCGGGCCTGTCACCTCTTTCCCGGCAGTTTCTCCGCTCAGTAACACCGGAAAGACTTCCGAAAGCCAGTCGATAAACACCCTCAGCCGGTGTGTTACATGGCGGTTTTGTGGATAAACCACATGAAACGGGTAACGTGGAGGTCGCCAGTCGCTAAGAACTTCCACCATTGTCCCCTGCTGCAATGCACTCTTCACTGAATAGGTAAAGGTCTGGACAATCCCTAACCCGGCTTGCGCTGCTGCGAGATGGGCGTTGCTTTCATTTATCCCCAGACTACGCTGTATTTTCAGTTCAGTCAGTTCACCCTCGCAGAGAAAACGAAAGGGAAAAACCCTGCCGGTCAGGGAAGAGAGATAACCAATCAGCCGGTGCTCGCCGTTCAGGTTCTGCGGTGTTGCCGGGATGCCATACTGTTGCAGGTAACCTGGCGTCGCACAGGTGATCATCACAGCATCACCAATATGGCGAGCAATCAATGATGAATCATTCATCGGCCCGCCACGGATCACACAGTCCACATTGCCACTAATCAGATCCACCTGCCGGTCTGCGACGCCCAGATCGAGTGTGATTTCCGGATAGCGCGCCATAAAATCCGGTAATGCAGGAATAAGCACATCGCGGGCGGTGGAGGCCCCGATATCTACACGTAGCTGACCCCGCGGACGCTGCCCGGCCAGACTCAGTGCACTGTCCGTTTCCTCAATATCTCTGAGAATTCTCGCGGTATTTTCATAGTACTCCCGCCCCTCCGGGGTGGGGGTTACCCTACGGGTAGTACGCAACAACAAACGGACACCCAGATGAGTTTCCAGCGATTTCACCAGTTTACTGACTGTTGAAACCGGCATATTCAGTGAATCTGCTGCCCGGGTGAAGCTACCGGTATCGGTGACCCGGGCAAAAGCGCGGATAGCTAATAACTGGTCCAGCACAGTGACTTTCTCCTGCAGGCTGATTCTAATTATCCACCAGTATGGATAGTTATTTTCATTTTTGCATATTTTTCGATAATCCCGTCAGGACTAGAGTAGCGACATCGCCTGTAACCACCGACGGAAATAGTGCCGGTGTCGGACAGACTCTTCATTCACAAGATTTCTGAAGGAATATCACCATGAGCAACTCACTGAACGGTAAAGTCGCGTTAGTCACCGGTGGCACTACCGGTATCGGCCTGGCATCAGCACAGGAACTGGCAAAACAAGGCGCACAGGTTTATATCACCGGACGGCGTCAGGCAGAACTGGATGCCGCCGTTGCCACCATTGGTCATTCAGCCATCGGCATCCGGGCCGATGTCTCGAAATTAGCCGAACTGGATAAACTCTATGACGCTATCGGGAAACATTCCGGACATCTGGATATTCTGTTCGCCAATGCCGGCGGCGGAGATATGATGGCGCTGGGCGACATTACTGAAGAACATTTTGACCGAATCTTTGGCACCAACGTGCGTGGCCTGTTATTTACGGTTCAGAAAGCGCTGCCATTACTGACTCAGGGAGCCTCGGTGATCCTGACCTCTTCCACCACCTCGATAAAAGGGACAGCCAGTTTCAGCGTCTACAGTGCCAGTAAAGCTGCAGTTCGGAATTTTGCCCGCAGCTGGGCGCTGGATCTGAAAGACCGCGCTATCCGGGTGAACGCCGTCAGCCCCGGTCCAATTCGTACCCCGGGATTGGGTGATCTGGTTCCGGAAGAACACCGTCAGGGATTATTTGATGCGCTGGCCGCTCAGGTTCCGTTAGGACGGCTGGGTGAACCTGGTGAAGTGGGTAAAGTGGTGGCGTTTCTGGCGTCCGATGCTTCAGGCTTTATCAACGGTACTGAACTGTTCGTCGATGGCGGACAAGCGCAAATCTGATCTATCGCCGGAAACCTGAGACGGGTTTCCGGCTTTATCGGCCATGTTAATTTTCCGCCGGAAGTCTCCGCAGCCTGCTAACGGCTGGTGAGTAGTAACCCGGCCTTGAACACCACCAGCCGCCAGGGTCTTACGCTGCCGGATCATAATCTGGTATAACGTTGAATCAGTCTGTGACCCTGGAGAATACGATGATCCAACTCAGTGGCCGTTTAATCTGCGAAAATGAACAGCAAGCCGAACGGGTACGCCAGTATCTGCCCGAACATACCCGGCTGACTAAGCTGGAGGCCGGTTGCCTCTCCTTCAGTGTGGCCCCGACAGAAGACCCTTTTATCTGGCGGCTTGAAGAAAGCTTTACGAACCAGCAGGCCTTTGCCCTGCATCAGCAGCGTACACGGGATTCTGAATGGGGCCGCCAAACACAGGGCATCTCCCGCGACATTCAGATTACCGACAGCGATTCGGAGCAGTGATCGAGTCCAGTGCCGCCGCTTCAGAGTAAAGTCGCCATTTCTGTGAAATGGCTCGTTTTATTTCGCAGCGAGAGCTTTCCAGCCACGCTGAAATATTTGCCGGGTACGAAAGGCGGTCAGCGCCCGCCAGTCAGGATCTGCTGGCCAGAAACCTTCAGCCAGTTGCTGTTTAATGGCTATCGCGGGTTCGCTGGTGGTATCCCCCTGCAGATACAGCCAGTGATCGTCCCTGACACGACGATGCATATCTTCTCCGGCATAAGTGCCACACTCCACCACCAGCGGTAATATGCAGGTTTCCGGTAATGAATTAATTAAAAACTGAGAAAGATAGCCGGTAGCAGAAGCCGCGACTCCGGTGTCACTCTGCCTGCCAGGTCCGGTAAACAGAAGGGTCAGCCATTCCCCATAGACTGCTTTTCCCCACTGATGTGCTGCCACCTGCTGCTCAGCTATCGAAAGCAGCATCGGGTGACCCCAGGCTCCTGCCCCGGTATGCAAATCAAAGCTCAGGATCACTTTCGCTTCACTCAGATGGTCCCGCAGGATAGTCTCCATAGTACGGTAAGACCAGCCAGGCTGCTGCCCGCCATAAAATATTCCGTCAGCCGACTGATACTGCCCGGCCTCGACGATTTTCTGCATGGTCTGCCAGCCATATGTCGCCAGCTTTTCTGACAATAAGCTGTCTGCACTGTGACGATCCCCGTGATAGACATCATGCCAGAAAGGATACTCCGGGTTTTCGGGCAACGGCTGGCTGAAATCGACAAAATGACGGTTAAGGTCAATATTGTCTTCATTGACCCGGCGCAGATGTGCAGTGCCCCAGGGATTAATCAGATGAACCAGCACAATGGCGGTATCATCGGGTAACGGGGACTGCCCGATAAATTCCAGCCAGTCAGACTGACTCTCCGAACCGTAATAACCTTCAACACCATGAGTCCCGGAAATGATCAGCATCAGCTTTTGAGCTGCGGGATTTCCAATGACCACAACATCGGTATACAGCGGTTCGCCCTGCGGCCCGGGTAGCGGATGTGGGTATGAAGTAACAATACCATTGCGCTGTTTAGCGGCGGTCATAAAATGCTGACGCTGGGTCTGGTAATCCGGCAATACTGACATACTCTGTCCTGTGGCAGTGGATAAACGGTTTACGGATAGACTTTAAAGGTAAAGTATTTTTTCGTCAGTCGATCATAAGTGCCGTTGGCGTGAAGTTCCGCGAGTGCATCATTAATCAGTTTCAGCTCAGCCACATCGCCTTTACGTACTGCGATACCTACACCGTTACCCAGTATTGCTTTGTCGGTCAGCATGGCTTTAATCTCAAAACCTTTTCCTTCCGGAGTTCCTAAGAACCCCTGTTCGGCCGAAACCGCATTGGCCACACTGGCATCCAGCCGGCCAGCCACTAAGTCCGGATACACTTCCATCTGATTCGCGTACGACACCACATTCACGCCCTGAGAAGCCCATTTCGATTTGGCATAAGCTTCCTGAATGGTGCCTTGTGCCACACCGATGGTTTTACCGCGCAGTGTTGCAATATCTGCGGTGAGTTTGCTGCCTGCCGGGGTAAGTAAGGCACTGGGAGTGTTGTATAGCATATTGCTGAATGCGACCTGCTGTTGGCGCTTTTCTGTCATCGACATTGCCGACAGGATGGCATCAAACTTTTTCGCCTGTAAGGCAGGAATACTGCCATCAAAGCCCATCTCAACCCACTGACATTTCACTTTGGCCTGGGTGCAGATGGCATTACCCAAATCAATATCAAATCCCTGTAATTTTCCATTACTGGCTTTTGATTCGAAGGGAGGAAAGGTGGGGTCTACGCCAAAACGCAGAGTCTGCTCTGCACTCGCCCACTGGCTGAATCCACTCAGCAAAAGTAATACACTCAGGGAGGCTATTTTTTTCATGGTTCTCTCCGGCAGTCAGTTATACGTCATGTCATAAAGAGTTAATAACATAGCCCGGAGACAGTCACCACCTTAAACCCTGATTTATCCAGAGCAAATTCTTATGTAATAACAATTAATTATCCTTTTTTTAAACAAAAATAGCAAAGTCAGTGATACATCCCGGATCAATGCAAATAAATTACATTCATCTATTGCTTCCGGTACCGAAAATAACGCAGATAACTGATCCATTGCCGGTTATTTGTTCGTCCACTAACAAAAAACCGGGACGTGTTAATCACTTCGCCGGGTGTTGATATTTTAGTCTTGATTCTCTTTTTAACCAGAAAATATGGGGTGACATAATAGTTCGAAGGTCTACATCCTTAACCTCCGGACAAGGTAATTTTCAAGGTCCCAACTTAATTTCCTACAACTTATACAAACTTCTCGTTTATCTGGCTGTTTGTTTGTATTTCACCAGAGGATTCATCAGGAAAAGACCCGCCAATAACGACAAACAAGAGAAGATATACAGGGTCTGTTTGAGTAAATGGTCTGTTCATTCGTCTTTTCTCATGTAAGTCAAATAATCATTCATTTACTGGTCAGTATTTATTTTAACTCAGAAAAAAGGCATATCAGACTCCGGGCCGACTTCAGACGAATAAACAGGTTCAGCATTAGCGTTTACCGGGGCATATTTTTTATGCATAAGCATTGCAATAAATATCTGAAGAAAGTGGACAGTTTTGACACTCTCTTCCGGACACTTCACTTGCTGTTGTTTTGCAAACGACTAAACTGATCTGTTTTACACTTTTCACCAGGACAAGAACACTAAGGAGTTTGTTTTGAAAATGTCAGGAGCTGTCGGTGCGCTATCCATATTCACAGGAGCTGTTTCATATGGTATGCCGGGAGTGATATTAAGTCTGGCCACAGCAAGTGGTTCGAAAATTGAAAGCCTTATCCCCACACAGTTTCTTTTTTCCTTCGTGCTGTTTTTCGTGTTTTCCGAGCTGAACCGTAATAGAGCAGGAGCGTTTCATGCCGGAGATAAGCTGCTCGTCCTCGCGACCGGTATTCCCGTTCTGTGCATCACTTACTGTTTTTATAACGCCGTTCATTACGTTGGTGTTCCCACCTCTACGTTGCTGGTGATGCAGTCAGCATGGATGGCACCGGCGATGAATGCACTGATAAAGAAAAAGCCTTTAACACGGCGTGAAATCACCAGCTTTATTTTCATTATGGCAGGTGTCGTGACATCCACAGGTATTTTTCATGGTGCGATAGAGATCAATTTACAGGGGCTTCTTTGGGGATTAGCAGCAGGGATCTCCTACAGCCTCGTTATCGTTTCATCATCGAATATCGCAAACGGTGTTCGCGTTATCGATAAAGCCAAAATACTGACGTTTGGCGCATTTATAGCATCGTTGTTTTTATTTAATAAAAATATAGATATCTCCCCTGTCAGCGAGAACAGTATGTGGTCTGTCATTAATGCTGTTTTTTCTTCTATCCTGCCTGTACTACTCTACGGGTTCGGGATGCCTAAAACAAATTCATCCCTTGCAGGGATGCTGGTAACCACTGAACTACCTGCTGCGTTTCTGTTTTCGCATGTTCTTCTGTCCGAGTCTATCACTCCGGACCAGATTACTGGCTGCGTGATCATTATTATGGCAATAGTAGTGCCAATGATTTTTCCGGGATTTAGAAATAAACCGAAAGATTCTGGACATCCCCCTTTAGGCTAAATCTTTACAAAATCTCTTTCATTTTGATTTCAGGCACAAAACATTGATTTCAATCCATGCCAGTGGGTGATATGACACTTTTATTCACTCAGCGATATGCGGATCAGATGCTGTTTATATAGCTATTTTTCCGGGTTACTTATATGCCCTGTCGATATTATGTGAATCAACCTGATGAAAATATCCCTGTCAGGGAGTATTTTGCACATAAATCCAGGGCTTATTCTTTCCCCAATACTTTGAGCTCTTCCCATAAAAAAGTCCAGTCTGCTTTTTGACCGCATGACTGAACTTTTCCACTTTAAACTATCTTGTCATCCCACAAGGATAACCAACCGAAGCTACGGATTACTCCACCGTCACCGATTTTGCCAGGTTACGTGGCTGATCAACATCGGTCCCTTTAATCAGGGCGATATGATAAGAAAGTAACTGCATCGGGATGGTGTAGAAAATCGGTGCCAGGACTTCTTCCACATGCGGCAGTTGAACGATTTTCATATTAGGGCTGTCGGTGAAACCGGCATCCTGATCGGCAAAGACATACAACAGACCGCCACGGGCGCGAACTTCTTCGATGTTGGATTTTAATTTTTCCAGCAATTCATTATTTGGAGCAATAATGATGACCGGCATATCCGCATCAATCAGGGCCAGAGGTCCGTGTTTCAGTTCTCCCGCGGCGTAAGCTTCAGCATGAATATAGGAGATCTCCTTCAGCTTCAGCGCCCCTTCCATGGCAATCGGGTACTGATCACCACGGCCCAGGAACAGTGCGTGGTGCTTGTCAGAAAAACCTTCAGCCAGGGCTTCAATCTGCTTATCATGGGACAGAATCTGCTCTATCCGGCTTGGCAGGGCCTGTAACGCATGGACAATGTCATGCTCAACCTGTTCCGGCTTACCGTTCAGCCTTGCCATCTGCGCCACCAGCATCAGTAGTACGGTCAACTGAGTGGTAAATGCTTTGGTGGAAGCCACCCCGATTTCCACACCGGCCCGGGTCATCAGCGCTAAATCTGATTCGCGTACCAGAGAAGAGGCTGCCACGTTACAGATAGCCAGAGATCCCAGGAAACCCAGTTGCTTAGACAGACGCAACGCCCCGAGAGTATCCGCAGTTTCCCCCGACTGAGACAGGGTAATCAACAGGCTGTTTTTTCTGACTGCTGGTTTGCGGTAACGAAATTCACTGGCAATTTCGACATCACACGGGATACCAGCCAGCGATTCGAACCAGTAGCGTGAAACCAGCCCGGAATTATAAGACGTTCCACAGGCCACTATCTGGATATGCTCAACTTTGCTGAGCAGAGCCTCTGCATCCGGGCCAAGTTCTTCCAGATCAACGACTCCCTGATGAAAACGCCCCTGCAGAGTGCTTTTCACTGCCATGGGCTGTTCGTAGATCTCTTTCTGCATGTAATGGCGGTAAAGACCTTTATCACCGGCATCGTATTGTGCGGAAGATTCAATCTCCGGACGGGAGACTACTTTACCATTGGCATAGATAGTGACTGAACGGCGGGTGACTTCAGCCACATCCCCTTCTTCAAGGTAGATAAAGCGACGGGTTACCGGCAGCAATGCCAGCTGATCAGAAGCAATAAAGTTTTCACCCACACCGCAACCAATCACCAGAGGACTTCCGGAACGAGCGGCCACCAGCACGGAGGGATCATTACTGTCCATGATCACCATGCCGTAGGCACCACGTAACTGTTTAATCACCCGCTGAACGATTTCACACAGTGATCCGCCACGCTTCTGCTCATCATTAATCAGATGAGCGACCACTTCAGTATCGGTTTCTGAAGTGAACTTATAGCCAAGTTCTGTAACTCTAACCCGCAGTTCTTCATGGTTCTCGATAATTCCGTTATGTACCAGCACAATATTACCGGAGACATGAGGATGTGCGTTCTCTTCGGAAGGTTCACCATGGGTTGCCCAACGGGTGTGGGCAATACCGGTACCACCAGGTAACGGCTGCTGCTCAGCGGCTTCCACCAGCGCCTGTACTTTACCTAAACGACGCAGACGGATAATTTCGCCCGGTTGATTGACCACTGCCAGTCCGGCAGAGTCATAGCCACGGTATTCCAGACGGCGTAAACCTTCCAGCAGAATTTCCGCAATATCACGTTGTGCAACTGCACCCACTATTCCACACATATTTTTTAATCCTGACGTTATGGCGTATTCGCCATAGAGATTGTCGTCTGACCTGATATTCCGTTGTACGGATCCCCCGAGCCTTGTAGAGAGTGGGGGTTATTATTGTTACAGCTTATCCGGCAGCCAGTCTTTGCCGGCTGTCCGGAAAAAAATCAGAATGTTTATTTTTTTGCAGGCCTTGACCAGCCGGTTTTTTCGGTTTGTTGCTTCGGATTATAAACCAGTGACTCCTCGTTTACATCCTTCATCACTGTCGTGCCGGCCGCAATAGTGACACCATCCGCAACAGTCACCGGTGCAATAAACTGGCTGTCGGATCCGACAAAAACATCATCGCCAATGATAGTTTGGGATTTGTTCTTCCCGTCATAGTTGCAGGTGATGGTGCCGGCACCGATATTCACATTGGTGCCAATCTGCGCATCTCCCAGATAGCTTAAATGCCCGGCTTTGGTACCTTTACCCAATATCGCTTTTTTGACTTCAACAAAGTTGCCGACATGTACCTGCTCCGCCAGAACAGTTCCCGGACGGAGACGGGCAAACGGCCCCACAGTACAGACAGCCTCCAGAGTGGCATCTTCGATCACCGAATAGGGACTAATTTCACAGCCATCGCCTATCACACTGTTTTTTATCACACATCCGGCACCGATGGTTACACCATTGCCCAGAATGACCTGGCCTTCCAGAATCACATTGATATCGATGGTGACATCACGGCCATGTTGCAGGGTGCCCCGCAAATCAAAACGTGTCGGATCACTCAGCATGACACCTGCCAGCAATAATTTATCTGCTGTTTCGCGCTGGTAGATACGTTCCAGCGTCGCCAGCTGCTGGCGGTTATTCACCCCTTCAGTTTCGCTGCTGCTTTGTGGATGAACGGCAACGATACGGCGGCCTTCCTGATGTGCCATAGCAATGATATCGGTGATGTAATATTCTCGCTGAGCATTATTATTGCTCAGTTTTGCCAGCCAACGTTGCAGATCGTTGCTGTCGGCCACAAGAATACCGGTATTGATTTCAGTAATATTGAGTTGCTCAGGGCTGGCATCTTTTTGCTCAATAATCCCGGTAATCTCTCCGTTTTCACGAACGATACGCCCATAGCCAAACGGATTTTCCAGCACTACCGTTAACAATCCGATGCCGCCTTCCGGTTTTTGCTCACGTAGCCGCTGTAACGTTTGTTGCGAAATCAGCGGTACATCTCCGTAGAGCATCAGAATATCTTCATCCTGAGCAAACCACGGAGCCGCCTGTTGCATTGCATGGCCGGTTCCTAACTGTTCGGCCTGTTCGATCCAGTGTAAAGCAGAATCATTGAGGGTGGTTTTCAGTAACTCTCCGCCATGACCATACACCAGATGTATATTTTCTGCGTTTAGCCCCTTTGCCGCATCAATCACATGCTGCACCATCGGTTTGCCTGCCAGCGGATGAAGAACTTTCGGAAGGTCTGAATACATTCGTGTTCCCTTGCCTGCTGCAAGGATAACCACACTCATTTGTTTATCTGCCATCATCCGCCATCGCTTTCATTCGTCGGTAAAAAATTCAGTATACCGCAAAGGATAATGATACTTTACTGCATAATCTACCCGAACGAAGAATGACAATACCCTTCAACTTTAATCCTCTGTGAGATGAATACCCGCCAATCCCGGACGATTTGACTGATAAATCACAAAGTCACCAGAGGGAGAGGCCGCTGGCGAAAACGAGAAGACCTTTACCATCATGGTGATACAGAAGGAGATTCCTCAGCTCACCATCAATTAGCCAGAAAGAGCTTATAGTTGTGGAAGGACACCGTACCGCAGTTTCATCTTAAAATATTGCCGAATCAGGATCTCGCCTGTATCAGCACATTAGACTGCTGGCACCAGTTGCAGATAAATCCCGGCGGCGACTGAGGGTGAGCTGATGCCATAAAAAAAGCCGGTAAGCTTCTGCTTACCGGCTTTTTTGCAACATAATGAATTTACATTGCTTTCCTGGTCAGTTCGATGACGCGCAACTTCGCAATAGCTTTCGCCAGTTCAGCAGAGGCCTGAGCGTAATCCACGTCTCCGTGGCTCTTACTCATGTGATCTTCTGCTTTACGTTTTGCTTCCAGAGCACGTGCTTCGTCCAGATCCTCACCACGGATGGCAGTATCGGCCATGACCGTCACATTGGTTGGCTGAACTTCCAGAATACCACCGGAGAGATAGATAAACTCTTCGCTGTTATTCTCTTTAACGATACGAACCATACCAGGTTTGATGGCAGTCAGGAGCGGAGTATGGCCGTGGAAAATTCCCAGCTCACCTTCGCTTCCTGAGACCTGGATATGCTGTACATTACCGGCAAACATCTGCTGTTCAGCGCTGACAACATCCAGGCGATAACTCTTAGCCATATCAATCCTCCCGGGAAACTGAAATTACAGTTTCTTCGCTTTTTCTACAGCTTCGTCGATGGAACCAACCATATAGAAAGCTTGCTCAGGCAGATGGTCAAACTCGCCATCCATAATTCCTTTGAAGCCACGGATGGTGTCTTTCAGAGAAACGTATTTACCAGGTGCGCCGGTAAAGATCTCTGCGACGAAGAATGGCTGAGACAGGAAACGCTGAATTTTACGTGCACGAGACACCAGCAGTTTGTCGTCTTCAGACAGTTCATCCATACCCAGAATTGCGATGATGTCTTTCAGTTCCTGATAACGCTGTAACAGAGACTGAACGCCACGAGCTACATCGTAGTGCTCCTGGCCAACTACCATTGGGTCCAACTGACGGCTGGTGGAATCCAGCGGGTCAACGGCCGGGTAGATACCCAGGGATGCAATCTGACGGCTCAGAGTCACGGTTGAGTCCAGGTGAGCAAAGGTCGTTGCCGGAGACGGGTCAGTCAGGTCATCCGCAGGAACATACACCGCCTGTACGGAGGTGATAGAACCTGTTTTGGTTGACGTGATACGTTCCTGCAGCACACCCATCTCTTCTGCCAGTGTTGGCTGATAACCTACCGCAGAAGGCATACGACCCAGCAGAGCTGATACTTCAGTACCGGCCAGGGTATAACGGTAAATGTTATCTACGAACAGCAGAACATCACGGCCTTCGTCACGGAATTTCTCAGCCATAGTCAGACCAGTCAACGCAACACGCAGACGGTTTCCTGGTGGCTCGTTCATCTGCCCATAAACCAGAGCAACTTTATCCAGAACGTTAGACTCGGTCATTTCATGATAGAAGTCGTTACCTTCACGAGTACGCTCACCGACCCCTGCGAATACAGAGTAACCGGAGTGTTCGATCGCGATGTTACGGATCAGTTCCATCATGTTTACGGTCTTACCAACACCCGCACCACCGAACAGACCCACTTTACCACCTTTAGCAAACGGACAGATCAGGTCGATAACCTTGATGCCAGTTTCCAGCAGTTCAGTGGAGTTAGCCAGTTCTTCATAGCTTGGTGCGGCACGGTGGATTGAGTTAACCTCAACAGTGCTACCATCTTCGTTCTGCAGTTCGCCTTTCATATCGATTGGCTGACCCAGGACGTTCATGATACGGCCCAGAGTCGCTTTACCGACCGGAACCTGAATCGGTTTCTGCAGATCGGTCACCTTAAGGCCACGCTTCAGGCCGTCAGAAGTCCCCATTGCAATCGTACGAACAACACCACCGCCCAGCTGCTGCTGAACTTCCAGCACCAGAGGGGTATTACCATTTTCAACCTCAAGAGCGTTGTACACCTGCGGTACAGCTTCCTGAGGGAACTCGACGTCAACTACGGCGCCGATAATCTGGACAATCTTTCCAGCTGCCATCTTGAATCCTCTACCTAATTCGTTTTTCCCGTCTAATTTGACGTTACAGCCGCGTTATCTGCGTTCTTTCATCCGGGTCACTGACCTGAGTCAGCTTACCTGGATTCGCTCACTGGCCGCCTTGCTGTAACACCAACTCATCAGGGAATACCTGGTTAAACCGCGGAGGCCCCCGAGACGATCTCGGTAAGTTCCTGGGTGATGCTGGCCTGGCGGGCTTTGTTGTAAACCAACTGAAGCTCTTTGATAAGTTCGCCACCGTTATCGGTTGCGGCTTTCATCGCCACCATACGTGCTGCCTGCTCGCTGGCCAGGTTCTCTACAACACCCTGATAAACCTGAGACTCGACATAACGACGCAGCAGAGTATCCAGCAGCGCTTTCGGATCGGGTTCGTACAGGTAATCCCAGGTTTTCTTCTTCAACTCTTCATCATTTTCTGCTGGCGGTAAAGGCAGCAGCTGATTGAGGGTCGGAGTCTGGGACATGGTGTTGTTAAATTTGTTACTGACGACATAAAGCTTATCGATCCGGCCTTCGTCGTAGGCTTGCAGCATGACTTTTACCGGGCCAATCAAATCAGACAGTGCAGGTTTATCACCTAAACCGTTGACCTGAGCCACAATATTTGCCCCTGCAGCACCGAAGAAAGACAGGCCTTTAGAACCAATAATGGCCAGATCACTCTGAACACCTTTATCGGACCATGCTTTCATATCTGCCAGCAATTTTTTGAACAGGTTAATGTTCAAACCACCACAAAGCCCGCGGTCGGTAGAAACGACCAGATAGCCGACGCGCTTAACGTCACGCTCTTCCAGGTAAGGGTGCTTGTATTCCAGATTACCTAACGCCAAGTGACCAATCACTTTGCGAATGGTTTCTGCATACGGACGGCTGGCCGCCATGCGTTCCTGCGTTTTACGCATTTTGGAGGCGGCGACCATTTCCATCGCTTTGGTGATCTTCTGCGTATTTTTTACGCTACCGATCTTACTACGTATTTCTTTTGCGCCGGCCATGAGCTTCTCCTCAAAGTCAGACGGCCTGCCCTTTCAGGCAAGCCGCACGACATTACCAGGACTGAGTTGCTTTAAACGAATCGAGCAGAGCTTTCAGCTTCTCTTCGATTTCGCCATTAAAGTTACCCGCTTGGTTGATTTCCTGCATCAGTTCAGCGTGTTCGCGATCAGCGAACGCCAGCAGAGAGGACTCAAAGCTGAGGATTTTAGCAACCTCAACATCGCCCAGGTAACCGCGCTCAACCGCGAACAGGACCAGGCCCTGCTGAGCAACAGACATCGGTGCGTACTGTTTCTGCTTAAGCAGTTCAGTCACTTTCTGACCGTGTTCCAGTTGCTTACGGGTAGCATCATCAAGGTCAGAAGCGAACTGAGAGAATGCAGCCAGTTCACGGTACTGTGCCAGAGCGGTACGAATACCTCCGGACAGTTTCTTGATGATTTTAGTCTGTGCAGCACCACCCACACGGGATACAGAGATCCCTGGGTTAACTGCAGGACGGATACCGGAGTTAAACAGGTTAGATTCCAGGAAGATCTGACCATCAGTAATCGAAATTACGTTAGTCGGAACGAACGCTGAAACGTCACCCGCCTGAGTTTCAATGATAGGCAGAGCTGTCAGAGAACCGGTTTGACCTTTCACTTCACCCTTAGTAAATGCTTCAACGTAATCAGCGCTTACGCGAGATGCACGTTCCAGCAGACGGGAGTGGAGGTAGAAAACGTCACCAGGGAAAGCTTCACGACCTGGCGGACGACGCAGCAGCAGTGAAATCTGACGGTAAGCAACAGCCTGTTTAGACAGGTCATCGTACACAATCAGTGCATCTTCACCGCGGTCACGGAAGTATTCACCCATCGCACAACCAGCATAAGGCGCCAGGTACTGCAGGGCAGCAGATTCGGAAGCAGAAGCTACCACCACGATGGTGTTGGCTAATGCGCCGTGCTCTTCCAGTTTACGAACCACGTTAGAGATAGTGGACGCTTTCTGACCGATAGCAACGTAAACACATTTGATGCCGGAATCACGCTGGTTGATGATTGCATCGATAGCCATCGCGGTTTTACCGGTCTGACGGTCACCGATGATCAGCTCACGCTGACCACGACCCACTGGGATCATGGAGTCAACAGCTTTGTAACCGGTCTGAACAGGCTGGTCAACAGACTGACGATCGATAACGCCCGGAGCGATAACTTCTACAGGAGAGAAGCCATCGTTGTCGACCGGACCTTTACCATCAATCGGCTCACCCAGGGTGTTAACAACACGCCCCAGTAAACCACGACCAACCGGTACTTCCAGAATACGGCCAGTACATTTCACTTTCATGCCTTCGGCAAGATCCATGTATGGGCCCATAACCACTGCACCTACAGAGTCACGCTCCAGGTTCAGTGCGATAGCGTAACGGTTACCCGGCAGGGCAATCATTTCACCCTGCATAACATCGGCCAGGCCGTTGATGCGGATGATACCGTCACTTACAGAAACAATAGTACCTTCATTGTGAGCTTCGCTCACCACATTGAACTGAGCAATGCGCTGCTTGATCAGTTCGCTGATTTCGGTGGAATTCAGTTGCATATGCTCCAGTCCCCTTAAGACTGCAAGACGTCTGCCAGGCGATCAAGACGGCCGCGAACGCTACCATCAATGACCATGTCACCAGCCTGGATGACTACGCCCGCAATTACAGACTTATCGATTTTGCAATTCAGCTTAACTTTGCGTGACAAACGTTTTTCCATCGCAGCACTGATTTTAGTCAGCTGCTCTTCACTCAATTCAGTGGCTGAAATAACATCAACCTCGGCAGTCGCTTCATAAGCGTCGCGTAATTGAATGAACTGTTCCAAAACCGCCGGAAGCGCTTTCAAACGTTTATTATTTGCCATCACCTTAATCAGGTTCTGGCCATTCTCATCGAGTTGATCACCGCAGATAGCAATAAAGGTTGATGATACTGCTTCAGGTGCTTTCGCGCCGGAAAGGATATCAGCAACTTGTTCATCACGTGCAACATCTGCAGAAAATGCCAGCATAGATTGCCAGCGATCAATACTTTGATGCTCAACAGCAAAGTCAAAAGCTGCTTTGGCGTAGGGGCGAGCTACAGTAGTAAATTCAGACATCAGCCCCTCCCTCCTTACAGTTCAGCGACCAGTTTATCAACGATGTCGCTGTTAGCAGCTTCATCAACGGAACGCTCAATAATCTTCTCGGCACCCGCAACGGCCAGTAACGCAACCTGCTTACGTAATTCTTCACGAGCACGTTTACGTTCAGCATCGATTTCGGACTGAGCCTGAGCAACGATTTTGTTACGTTCAGCTTCAGCTTCAGCTTTCGCTTCATCCAGAATCTGGGCACGACGTTTATTTGCCTGCTCGATAATCACCTGAGCATCTTCTTTGGCTTTTTTCAGCTGGTCGGACGCATTAGCCTGAGCGATATCCAGCTCTTTCTGAGCGCGTTCTGCTGAAGCGAGACTGTCAGCAACTTCTTTCTGACGTTTCTCGATAGCTGCCATAATCGGCGGCCATACGTACTTCATACAAAATGCGACGAACAGGATAAACGCAATGGCCTGGCCGAGGATTGTTGCATTAATATTCACAGCACAATGCCTCTTCTTAAGTTAGCTTGATCTGCCGCAACCAATTGCCTGGTCAGCGGCAGAATTCGTTCATTCGCGTTAAACCGCGCCATGAACAACCGTATTACCAGGCGTGACTAGGCGACAGCAAACATCACGTAGAGACCCAGACCTACAGCGATCATTGGGATAGCATCCACCAGACCCATAACAACAAAGAACTGAGTGCGCAGCAGTGGAATCAGGTCAGGCTGACGAGCAGCACCTTCCAAAAATTTACCCCCGAGGATGCCGATACCGATCGCAGCACCGATTGCCGCCAGACCCATCATAATAGCAGCAGCCATGTACAGCAGATCCATACTCACGTTTTCCATGACAGTCTCCAGTTTGTTTCAATAAAATCAGTTGTGTTGAGAGAAAAAATCAATGCTCTTCAGATGCCATCGAGAGATAGACAATCGTGAGGACCATGAAAATAAACGCCTGTAACGAGATAATCAAAATGTGGAAAATGGCCCATGGCACATTCAGAACCCACTGTGACCACCACGGTAACAGTCCCGCAATCAGGATAAAGATCAGTTCACCCGCATACATGTTACCAAACAGTCGCAGACCCAGAGATACTGGTTTAGACAGCAGGCTAACACCTTCAAGAATCAGGTTGATGGGGATAAAGATCGGGTGGTTGAAAGGCTGTAAAGTCAGTTCTTTAGCAAAACCACTTACGCCTTTCATTTTGATGCTGTAGAACAGAATCAAAATAAATACGCCCAACGCCATAGATAATGTGACATTCACGTCAGCGGACGGCACAACACGCAATGCCGGCAAACCAAGAACATGCTCACCCAGATAAGGCAGCAGATCGATTGGTAACAAATCCATGAAGTTCATTAAAAAGACCCAGACAAAAATTGTCAGAGCCAGCGGGGCGATAAGTTTGCTTTTGCCGTGATACATATCACGAACGTTGCCATCGACGAAACCAACAACCAGTTCAATAGCCGCCTGCAGTTTTCCCGGAACGCCGCTGGTGACGTGTTTTGCCACTTTACGGAACAGTACCAGAAAGACCAGACCCAGTACGACAGAGAAAAACATGGAATCCAGGTTTAACGTCCAGAAAGTTGCCGGAGCGTCGTGCGCATTCACCAACTGGAAAGTACGTAAATCAAGCTGCAAGTGCTGCAGGTGATGACTTATGTATTCCTGTGGGGTTGAGATTTCTCCTGCGGCCATGATGCATCTTACCCTTTTTTGTTAATTACAACCGGTGCAATGATTTGCACCACCAGCACCGATAACCAGCTCAGTCCAAGAGGCCAAAACACCGCCCCGAACACACCCAACGCCACAACAAGCAATACGATGGTGGTGAATACCTTGAGTACCTCACCTAATGCAAAGCTCCAGGCAACACGCCCTTTTGCTGGTAATTGCCCTTGCAGGCGCCAGGCCAGAAACGTAAACAGGACAGCCGGCAACCAGGCCGATAGCCCCCCTGCCAGAGCAGAAGCTCCCCAGTGAATGCTTTTCAAAGCAAAGAATGAACTGATGAGTAAAAAAGTCATCAGTTGAATAAGCAGCACTGTCCTTGCTAATCTCAAACTATAAAGAGATACAGACATTACTCTCTTACTCTCCCTTACTCATGTTGGGTATATCGTGTGCTTCACAAACTGCTGTGGTCACTCCCGGAGGAATGAACAGCAAAAGCCGTGCAAATTATACGGGGCACTCCTACGATTTCAATCTGTAAGTAGAGAAAAGGTGAACAATTATTTAAAATTCTTTCTGGAAAGGACTTTTTCCCAATAATCTTCGCCAAAAATCGCAGATTTACGGTGTTTTCACCCTGCCGCCCCGTGGTTTTCGCCTGTCCTGTCAGTGACTGCTTTTACGGTGAAATGGATATTACTCCTGAAAAACACAATTAACCTCACAAATCGTGTTGTTATTAGCGCGCACATTATTTCATTTTATTAGCAATTATTTTACAACTCAGTCAGGTATAGCATGACAGAAAAAGTTTAATGATTAAAAAAAAACAATAAATTAAAGTTTTTTCTGTATCATTAATTTCATATTTTCGCTGGAATTATAAATGTTATTTTTATTGCGGGAAAAAGCAGAATAAACGAGAAAAAACTCACAACAGATCAGTAAATCGATAAAAAGGGATTGAACCGATCAATCCCCATGAAAAAACCGTCAGCAATAACGGTCCGAACATCAATTAACGACGATCAACCCGCCATCTGCTCTTTGATACTCCGGGCATTTTTGACAATGCTCGAGACTCCTAACCCAATACCGGCCGTCGCCAGAATAGGTGATAAACCCACAATCGCGCCAATGCCAGCCCCTAATATGGCGCCTGATGTTTTAAAATTTGAACTCAGATTACGTGAAGCGTAACCGGAATCTACAATTGAGCCAATCGTAAAACCCATTAAAGCGCCAATAGGACCGGTGATAAATGTAAACAAACCACCACTGACCTGATTCGATTCGATCACTGAAAGCTCTTTCATAAAATATCCTTATTTAAACAATGAGTTGATTACATTTTAAGGCGTGAAATCATTCACTCCTGTTCGGATAGCAGAAACTATCACTTTGTTAATTTATATCAAACAAAATGCTTAGTAAACAATAAGATACAAAGATAAAAATAATTAAAACCAGGAGGTATTGTACTAAGCTAAAAATGATCATATTACTTTATGTTTTTTGGGGTTTTTAAGTTCTGGTGGGAAAAATACCTATAAATCAGAGTATAAGATTCCAGTTAAAACCATTTAATTCATAAAGATATAATGACTTAAAGCATGAGTTTACTAAATTTCAGATAACACAGACTTTCATGCTGTTCAGGTAATTATCCCATTAACGAAACCTGTACTTAGTGCGAAAAAACAGGCAAATGTTGTTAGCTGATAGTCCGCTATCAATACAGAATGATTAATCATTGTCTGAGAAATATCGACCAGAGTACCGAATCTGGCGGTGATTGCTGTTTAACATGGTTTTTAGAGGGGAATAAGGATGACCCACGGTGATTATGTGCAAACGGAAAAATCTAAAACAGAGTGATACCTGAAGGCTTCAGGCATCACTTAATCGGCATTTAGTGTTGGCTAAGTATGACCAGATGGCGTTCACCTTCCAGTTCAGGCACCTGCAATGTTATAACCTGCTCAACACGGAGATGGTCGGGTAATGCCGACAGCTCATCTTCCGGCACAACCCCTTTTAGAGCATAGAAACGGCCCTGCTCTGCAGCAGGCAGATGACCACACCAGTTGACCATATCCTGTAACGAAGCAAAGGCTCTGCTGATAACACCGTCAAACAAAGGCTGATCAGTGAACGCCTCCACCCTGCTCTGAACAGGGATAATATTATCCAGATTAAGTTCATGCTGAACCTGACGTAAAAAACGAACCCGTTTTCCCAGGCTGTCGAGCAAGGTAAAACGGGCCCCTGGGCAGACAATTGCCAGCGGGATACCAGGTAAACCCGGGCCGGTTCCCACATCAATGAACTTTTCCCCTTTCAGATACGGAGCAACGACAATGCTGTCCATAATATGACGAATCAGCATTTGCTGAGGGTCACGAACAGAGGTGAGATTGTAGGCTTTATTCCATTTATCCAGTAAGCCTACATAGCCAACAAGTTGTTGTTTTTGCTGATCGGTTAGCGTAATGCCAGCCTTATTAAGCAATGCAGAAAGTGTATTAATCACGGGGAATTCCTGTTTTCAGAGGAAACCCGCCGGTTTCCTCTGTTGTCGCTAAGAACTCAGGCGCTTTTACGCAGTAAGCCCTGTTTTTTCAGATAGATCAGCAAAATAGAGATTGCCGCAGGGGTGATCCCTGAAATCCGGGATGCCTGACCGATAGAAGAAGGTTTATGATCGTTGAGTTTGGCGATCACTTCGTTGGAAAGCCCGCTGACATTCCGGTAATCAAGATCGGTAGGTAACAGCGTGTTTTCGTTGCGCTGCTGACGATCGATTTCTTCTTTCTGACGGGCAATATAACCTTCATATTTTACCTGAATCTCAACCTGCTCAGCAGCCAATGGATTGGTCAGTGAAGGGCCGAAAGCCGGTAACGTCACCAATTGAGAATAAGTGAGTTCAGGACGGCGCAGTAAATCTTCTCCGTTAGCCTCTTTGGTCAGATCTGCGCTCAGCAGGCTGTTAACCTCAGAAACGATATCAGATTTAGGATGGACCCAGATATCCCGAAGCCGCTGGCGCTCAAGTTCTATCGATTCGAGCTTCTGATTAAAGCTCGCCCAACGGTCGTCATTGACCAGACCCAGTTCACGCCCAATCGCCGTCAGGCGTAAATCCGCATTATCTTCACGCAGCATCAAACGGTATTCGGCACGCGAGGTAAACATCCGGTAGGGCTCTTTGGTACCCAGTGTGCACAGATCATCCACCAGTACTCCGAGATAAGCCTCGTCACGACGTGGAGTCCAGCCCTCTTTATCTGCAGAATAACGACCTGCGTTTAAGCCAGCCAGCATTCCCTGAGCGGCTGCTTCTTCATAGCCAGTGGTACCGTTAATCTGACCGGCAAAAAATAAGCCATGGATGTATTTGCTTTCCAGAGTCGGTTTCAGGTCACGAGGGTCGAAGAAATCATACTCAATCGCATAACCCGGGCGAACGATCTTCGCATTTTCCAGACCCTGCATGGAACGGACAATTTTCATCTGCACGTCAAACGGAAGACTGGTTGAAATTCCGTTCGGGTAGATTTCATTACTGGTCAGTCCTTCCGGCTCAAGGAAGATCTGATGCGCATTACGATCCGCAAAGCGCATTACTTTATCTTCGATAGACGGGCAGTAACGAGGGCCGATCCCTTCGATCACTCCGGCATACATCGGACTGCGGTCGAGGTTATTACGGATCACATCATGAGTGGCTTCGTTAGTATGGGTGATATAACAGGCCATCTGTGCCGGATGATCCGAGGCTTTACCCATAAACGAAAATACCGGCATAGGATCATCACCATGCTGCGCTGCCAGTACAGAGAAATCGATAGTTCTGGCATCAATTCGTGGCGGAGTCCCGGTTTTCAGACGACTGACACGCAGTGGCAGTTCACGTAACCGTCGTGCCAGAGGGATGGAGGGTGGATCACCGGCACGTCCGCCGCTGTAATTGTCCATTCCGATATGAATTTTACCGTCCAGGAAAGTCCCGACAGTAAGTACTACGGCTTTGGCACGGAAACGTAATCCCATCTGAGTCACAGCACCTACGACCTGATCATTTTCTACAATCAGGTCTTCCACCGCTTGCTGAAAGATCATCAGATTCGGCTGGTTTTCCAGTGCGGTTCTGACAGCCTGACGGTAAAGCACACGGTCAGCCTGAGCACGGGTAGCACGGACAGCAGGTCCTTTGCTGCTGTTTAGTATTCTAAACTGAATGCCGGCTTTATCGATAGCTTCAGCCATCAGACCGCCCATAGCATCAACTTCTTTCACCAGATGTCCCTTGCCGATCCCGCCGATCGCCGGATTACAAGACATTTGTCCCAGCGTATCGATATTGTGGGTCAGTAGCAGGGTTTGCTGACCCATACGGGCAGCTGCCATCGCGGCTTCCGTTCCTGCATGACCACCACCAATGATGATGACGTCAAAAGGATCTGGATAAAACATGAAGTGATACCTCGGTAAATTAACGGGTGGGATCATATCCCGGCAGTGGATTCTACTTAAATTCCGGGTTTTGCGAAAGTGGCAGGATCCTAAGCTTTTAAAAGAAAGATCTTTATTTTATGTATGATCTTTCTGTTAGATCTCTTATTAGGATCGCCCGATCTTGTGGGTAAGTACCAATTCCCTATAGTTAACAGTAAGCTAATAAGGATCGAATGCTGTGAATGATCGGTGTGCCTGTCGCGAATAAGCTGAGATCAAAATAGCCACTTATGCACAGCTCAAAAAAGCATCTCAGGTTATTCATTGGATAACTACCGGTTATACGCAATATAACAGGCTAGTTATCCACAGAAATAATGATAAAAAAGATCATGAAACAGCACTATTCACCACGGATCATGACAATTAAACGATCAACAGCCACTGAAAGATGATCTTAAATCAGGTTTTTCCAGTGTGATAACCATTCACTGGCCGGGTCTTCAGGGACGTCATGTAACAAAACATCAATCTCCAGACGATCGCCGATCCTTGTCGCCCCAAGAGACTGAAGTAACTGATCCAGAGTTCTGATCGCGCCGCAAAACAGATCGTACTCGTGATTCCCCAGACCTATCGCCCCGTACCTTACCTCTGACAGATCCGGTTGCTGTTCTTTAAGTGCTTCCCAGAAGGGTAAAAGATTATCCGGGATTTCGCCGGCACCATGTGTGGATGTCACCAGTAACCAAAATCCTTTGGTGGGAACATCTTCGAGTGCGGGTCCGTGAAGGATTTCTCCGGAGATATCATCTTCTTCAAGTAGTGCTGCTAATTCTTCAGCAACGTACTCAGCACTGCCCAGGGTGCTGCCTGTGATAAACGTAATATCCGCCATCGGTCTTCCCTCTGTTAAAGGCCGCATTGTACGCTGTGATCAAGCAGTGATCCACCTGTGGACAACAAGGTTATTCATTTTTATTTTTTACAGAAAAGGCAGATAAAGCAGGGACCTGTGCGGGTATAAGGTTATCCACACAGATCCTGCTGGTCAGGGTTTGATTGTACGGCTGATGGGGTTTTGCAATGAGATAAGGGTTTCGGTTGACTGGATTTCATCAATGGTTTGAATTTTATTGATCAGAACCTGTTGCAGCGCATCTATTGAGCGGCACATTACTTTAATAAAAATACTGTAATGACCCGTGGTATACCAGGCCTCGACCACTTCATCCAGAGCTTTCAGTTTACTTAGCGCTGACGGATAATCCCTGGCACTCTTCAGAATAATGCCGATAAAGCAACATACGTCAAACCCCAGTTTCCGGGGGTCTACATCAATACGGGTACCAAGAATAATCCCGGCCTGACGCATTTTTTCGACCCGGACATGGATAGTCCCTGCGCTGACATTAAACTGCTTAGCCAGCTCCGCATAAGCGGTTCTGGCATTATTCAGTAACACATTCAGAATATCGCGATCGAGCTGATCGAGTTGCATCACATCCGCCATTTTTTTTCCTTAATCATCCAGCCACAGGATGCCGTATACAGCATCAGCAGGAGTGACAGTAATGCGGATAAGTAGTGCTGGCAAGTGACGTAAAGCGGATCAGCGTTTTATACGTCGTAGCAGGCGTGTTCTGAGGCGGGTATCGAACTTCCAGATATGGTCAAATATTTGCAGTATTCCGGGTTTGCCGTGCACTGACATTGATACCGCATGGAATCGTTGTTTACTCTGCTGCTGGTGGTGTGAGACCCGCTGTATCAGCTTCTCAGGCAGACGCTGAGCAATAAAGTCAGAAATGATGACGGCATCAGCCTCCAGCCAGGCCGGAAGTTCCATCTTATCCAGTACGGTACTCAGACACAGCGCCAGATCAGTTCCACCGCGAAAACGCTGGCTGAGAAAACGCATAGCCTGTTCAAGTCCGTTGTCGGCGGTCAGTTCATAACTGATCACTTCATGGGCGAACAGCATAATAAAACAGCCGCGTTTTTCTGCCAGGGCGATTTTTAGCAGTGCGAGGCAAAAAGCCTTGGCACAGCGTTCATTAAACCCTCCCATCGAGCCGGAGGTATCGACGCAGACAATAAACGGGCCTTTAGGGTGTTGCTCTTTGTGCCGGTAAGTGACCGGTCGTTGCCGGATATCCTGACGGACTGATTCCCCCTGTAACTGATAGGTTAACAGACGCTTTTCCACCAGCCGACGGTAAAATTCCAGTTCCAGTTCCGTCATACTCAGCGCCGCCAGTTCAGGCGGCAATAAGCGCAAAACATCATCGCTCTGGTGAATACCACTCACTTCTTCCGGCACGGCTTCGGTTTCCCTGATCTCAACGGTCTGCTGACCAGGTGGGGCTTTCTCCGTAGGAATGGCCTGTGCTTCTCTGCTGCGACCTAACCGTTCAGCGAGTGTCTGTAATTCATGGTGAGTGCTCAGGAATTCGCTGTATTGAATAATTAAGTCCGTATCGCCTTTTTGCAGCGGTGCCTTACTCATGTCCCACAAATGTCCGGCGGCGGCTTCTTCATCTTCGGCCAGCAGAGGGGTGAGCTGGCCGGAGAGAGCCATGCGTTGCTGTAATTCGGCGATAAGCTTATCCCGCTGAGCTTCCAGCAGACCTTCATTTAATGTCACGGTTTGCAGCGTAAGATTCAGTCGCCAACGCTGGAAGAACAGGGTGTGCTGGGCGACGGTCAGTACATCTTTATCCGCCTGTTCAGCCAGTTTTTCTGCTTCTTCGGTAAAGGGGGAATTCAGCTGTTCCAGTTGCGTCAGAGTCGCGGATAAATTCTGGCTAAATGCATATAAACTCAGAGACTTTTGCTGAGTAAATAAACGGAATTCCTGTGCCAGGCTGGCGGGGACCGGGGTGTTTTTTTGCTCTTCACTGATAGCGGCCCGGATACCGGGCAGATCGCGCAGCAGGGCCTTTTTTAATGCCGGACTTTTTTCAAGGAAGACCACTAATTGCGGGGCTGCCAGCAGTGCCGACAGAAAATCATTAATTGAATCGTAGTTGTTAAAAGTTAACAGGTTTAACAGGGTATCGATGGAGATCATTGGGTAGCCTGCTCAATCTGTTCAGCAACATCCTGCAGGCTGCGTTCAATCACTGCCAGCCACTCGTCATCAATAAATAAACAATGTTGTTGCTGGCGAAATTGCAGACGCTGAGCTTGCAACTGCTCTTTCAGTTCGTTCAGTCCGTGCGTAATTTCCTCCGGAATTTCCTGGCCGGTCTCGTGGGGGACGGTACTGAGTAACGACGACTGCAGGCTGATATCTCTGATATTCAGACAGTCCCGGTCATCAATATATAAATCCAGCGGCTGAGAAAACCCCATTCCATTAAGTTGCCCTTTTATTTCTCCTCCCCTGACTAACCACTGGTTCAGGTCCTCTCTGACGATCACCAGGTGGTTGATTTTCTGATCATGCAGGATCAGTGTTTTTTGCAGTATCAGCGTTAGCTTATCTCCTCCGGGCAAATCAGGCAGAATATGGTGAGGTTTACGGCTGAAGAGTGTGTTCTGTTTTTCCAGCTTCACGGCTCTCTCAAGGCTCATTTGTTGCTGAAGAGCCAGTTTTCGGGCCTGAAGCTGGTGGAGTCTGACCAGCATAGCTTGTTGTCGCCAGCCATGTCCGGTGACAAGCTCTGTTATTTCACGTTCCACCAGCAGCATGGTGGCATTGTCGTGCCACAGACAGTCTTTTAGTAAAATAAGATCGATCGGCGCTATCGACTGGCGACCGCTAAAATAAGCACTGGCCTGCAATAAATGGGTCGCTTTTTTCCATCGGCGATCGGAAACATAAGGAGCATCGGCAAGGTTTTCCAACTGACGCCGCAGCTGAAAGATAAGGTCAAAGACATTATCAGGTAAATTCACCTTTACTATCTCCTTCTGCCACTGATGATATTCCTCTTTGGTAATCCGCAGGGTTTCTTCTGCGGAAGAAAAGGATTCTTCCCCGGACTGTACCAGCATGCTACGGAAATTATTTTTACTGCTAACGTTATCCAGCCTCAAACGAATCAGCATCCGGTCATACAAGGCCGCCAGACCACTGTCTGCGTCCGGTAATTCATTAGAAGCGGCAATCAGTAGCCGCATCGGGATGGTAGTTTCATGATCACCGTTACGGAAGCGCCGTTCATTTATCGCGGTGAGTAAGGTGTTGAGGATTGCCGGGCCTGCTTTCCAGATCTCATCCAGAAACACTATTTCAGCTTCAGGCAGATAGCCGTGGGTCAGTCGCTGATAGCGACCTTCATCTTTCAAAGCCTGAATGGATAACGGACCAAACACCTCTTCGGGGGTAGAAAATCGGGTCATCAGGTATTCAAACGCACTGGCATCCAGGAAAGCGTATTTTAACCGGCGGGCAATCAGGCTCTTTGCAATCCCCGGAGGACCCATCAGAAATACACTTTCACCGGCTAATGCTGCCAGCAGACACAACCGGATAGTATGGTGTCTTTCATACAGACCTTTTTCCAGCATATTGCTGAGGCGTGTAATTCTGTCAGCTAAAAGATGAGTCAGTGCCATAATAGTTATGAAGTCCTTGTAAGAGTCGCCGGGTCTGCATTCCGGCAGAGATTTTCCTGAATCAGTACAATGCCAGTCGTAAGGGGTTAGGGTAAACGTTCATAGTAAGATTTCTTAAACTGAGTATGGTTCACCGGCCTGCGCAGTATGGATTTTCGGTGCCATTTTATAATAACCGGGTGGGTTTTCAGATGAATAAGTGCATACTGTGCCACTTTGGCAAGCAGTTAAGCACCTGTTTACGGGATAGGTTAAAAACAAGATAAAATGATATGAGCTCAAATAACAAACAATCGACCGGCGCACTGACGCTAGCAGCTATCGGGGTGGTGTATGGTGATATTGGTACCAGCCCACTGTATACATTGCGTGAGTGCCTTTCAGGACAATTTGGATTTGGCATTGAGCAGCAGTCAGTATTTGGCTTTCTGTCATTAATTTTTTGGTTATTGATTCTTGTCGTATCGTTAAAATATATTTGCTACGTGATGCGCGCTGATAACGCCGGAGAAGGGGGGATTCTGACCCTGATGTCTTTGGCGGGCAGAAATACCGGGGCCAGAGTAACAGCGATTCTGCTGATTATGGGGTTGGTCGGAGGGAGTTTCTTCTACGGTGAAGTGGTCATTACCCCGGCAATCTCGGTGATGTCAGCAATTGAAGGGCTGGAAATTGCGGCTCCGTCGCTCGACAGTTACATTGTTCCGTTGTCAATTGCGGTATTAACCCTACTATTTCTTATCCAGAAACATGGCACCGGGCTGGTGGGCAAGATGTTTGCTCCGGTCATGTTGTTGTGGTTTATCGTGCTGGCGGTTCTTGGAGCGAACAGTATTTTCCACAACCCTGTCGTACTGCGGGCGCTTAACCCCTGGTATGCCGTCGAGTTTTTCCTCCATTATAAAAGTGTTTCGTTCTTTGCTTTGGGCGCGGTGGTGCTATCTATCACCGGAGTCGAGGCACTCTACGCAGACATGGGACATTTCGGTAAACTCCCGATCCGGATTGCCTGGTTCGGAGCGGTGCTTCCTTCACTGGTGATAAACTATTTTGGCCAGGGGGCATTACTGCTAGCCCATCCTGAGGCTATCAAAAACCCGTTCTTCCTGCTGGCGCCTGACTGGGCCCTGATACCTATGCTATTGCTGGCCACCCTGGCCACCGTGATTGCTTCTCAGGCGGTGATTTCCGGGGTGTTCTCGCTGACCCGCCAGGCGGTACGTTTAGGCTATCTGCCACCAATGCGTATTATCCATACCTCGGAGATGGAATCAGGACAGATTTACGTGCCGGTCATTAACTGGCTGCTGTATATCGCAGTACTGCTGGTGATCATCAGCTTCCGTCACTCAAGCAACCTTGCGGCAGCTTATGGTATTGCCGTGACCGGTACGATGATCCTGACCACCATACTTTCCTGTACCGTGGCGCGTAAAAACTGGCGCTGGAATATTTTTCCTGTTTTGCTGATTTTTATCGTCCTGATGTGTATTGATGTACCGTTGTTCAGCGCTAACCTGATCAAGATATTCTCCGGCGGCTGGTTACCGCTTTGTCTGGCGCTGGTAATGTTTATCATTATGACGACCTGGAAAAGCGAACGATTCAGGGTGCTCCGAAGGATGCATGAACACGGTAACTCCCTGGAGGCGATGATAGCTTCTCTGGAGAAAAATCCACCGGTCAGAGTGCCCGGTACCGCAGTCTTTATGTCCAGAGTGCTGAATGTCATTCCGTTTGCCATGCTGCATAACCTGAAGCACAACAAAGTGCTGCATGAACGGGTGGTGTTACTGACCCTGCGTACCGAAGACGCGCCTTATGTTCATAATGTGCGGCGTGTCACCATAGAACAGTTATCTCCGACTTTCTGGCGGGTGGTCGCCAGCTATGGCTGGCGCGAAACACCGAACGTTGAGGAAATTTTCCACCGTTGTGGGTTAGAAGGCCTGAATTGTCGGATGATGGATACCTCATTCTTTATGTCGAGGGAGTCGCTGATTCTTGGGAAACGGCCCTGGTATCTGCAACTGCGTGGCAAGTTGTTCCTGGCCTTACAACGGAATGCCCTGCGTGCTCCTGATCAGTTTGAAATCCCGCCTAACAGGGTGATTGAACTGGGGACTCAGGTAGAATTTTAGCTATTGTGGAGCGGTCTTAAGCAGACCGCTCCCTGACTGACTGCAAACCATACTCTTAACTCTGTGGTTCAACGACCAGAATTCATCTTTGTGCCTGCGTCGTTGTATTTATCTTACTGTTTTATCTTCGGTTTTACTGACGCGTCAGTATCTGTTCCTGCCGTTATTCCCATTATTGGCGATGCCTGCGATGAGGCAACCCCTCTCTCCGGGGTCGCTGCGAAATGTTTGGATAGCCATCACAGATTCGTTATATCCCGATTGTTTTCCCCCAGTGGTTACTTAAACTCCACTCAGCGAAACGTTTCGCTGGGGAGTAAAAAATGAAAAAAGGCAGCTTACTGAACTCCGATATTTCGTCTGTGATTTCACGTTTAGGGCATACCGACAGCCTGACCATCAGTGATGCGGGATTACCTGTCCCGCAGGGCCCGCGGCGCATCGATCTCGCTCTGACTGCCGGGATCCCCGGTTTTTTACAGGTTGTTAAAACGGTGACGGACGAATTGCAGGTAGAGAGTGTCATTCTTGCGGAAGAGATGTTGCAGCATAACCCGTGCCTGCACAGTGACCTGCTTAACCTGCTCGAATCTTTGCAACAGCAGCAGGGTAATACCATCGATATCAGTTATGTCAGTCATCAGCAGTTCAAAGAAAAAACACGGTGCAGTCAGGCGGTTATTCGCAGCGGAGAGTGCACACCCTACGCGA
This sequence comes from Tatumella sp. UBA2305, assembly GCF_002345795.1. Taxonomy (NCBI): domain Bacteria; kingdom Pseudomonadati; phylum Pseudomonadota; class Gammaproteobacteria; order Enterobacterales; family Erwiniaceae; genus Tatumella; species Tatumella sp. UBA2305. The sequence continues at coordinate 7,120 of NZ_DDVT01000027.1, read as the reverse complement.
ATATTATCCTTAATGCTGGCGTGACCTTCTGAGGGTGTTATGCAACCTTTATTGCAACTTAAAGGTATTGAGAAATCCTTCCCCGGAGTGAAAGCCTTGTCCGGGGCTGCTATTTCTGTCTATCCCGGTCGGGTAATGGCGCTGGTGGGCGAAAATGGCGCCGGAAAATCGACCATGATGAAAGTGCTGACGGGTATTTATTCCCGTGATGCCGGCAGCTTCGAGTGGCTGGGCAAAGAGATGATGTTCGACAGCCCTAAAGCCTCCCAGGAGGCCGGGATTGGGATTATTCACCAGGAACTTAACCTGATTCCCCAGTTGAGTGTGGCAGAAAATATTTTCCTGGGACGGGAGTTTGTGAACCGCTTCGGCTGCATTCAGTGGAAACAGATGTATCAGCAGGCAGATGAATTAATGAAACGCCTGAATTTGCGCTTCAGCAGCCATAAGCGAGTGGAGGAGTTATCCATTGGTGATCAGCAGATGGTTGAGATTGCTAAAGTGCTGAGTTTTGAATCCAAAGTGATAATCATGGATGAACCCACTGATGCGCTGACGGATACCGAAACGGCGTCCTTATTCCGGGTCATTAATGAGCTGAAATCCCGGGGGTGCGGCATTGTTTACATCTCTCACAGAATGAAAGAAATTTTCGAAATCTGCGATGACGTGACGATTTTTCGCGATGGTCAGTTTATTGCCGAGCGGCCGGTCAACACGCTGAGTGAAGATTCACTGATTGAGATGATGGTCGGTCGCAAACTGGAAGAACAATATCCCAGACTGGATAAATCGCCAGGGGGGACCCTGATGGCAGTGGAGAATCTCAGTGGTTCCGGAGTAGAGAATGTCAGCTTTACCCTACGGAAAGGCGAAATTTTGGGAGTCTCCGGCCTGATGGGGGCAGGACGTACAGAATTAATGAAAGTGCTTTATGGTGCGCTACCACGCACTGCCGGCACAGTGACTCTGGAGGGCAAACCTGTGATGGCCCGTACTCCGGAAAAGGGGCTACAGAACGGTATTGTCTATATCTCGGAAGACCGCAAACGTGATGGGCTGATACCGGGGATGTCGGTCAAGGAGAACATGTCGCTGACGGCTCTTAAGTATTTCAGTCACATGGGGGGGCGTCTGAAACATGCCGCGGAACAACTGGCGGTGAGCGACTTTATTAAGCTGTTTAACATTAAAACCCCCTCGATGGAACAGACCGTGGGTCTGCTCTCCGGGGGAAATCAGCAGAAAATTGCGATCGCCCGTGGCCTGATGACCCGGCCGAAAGTCCTAATCCTCGACGAACCTACCCGTGGAGTGGATGTCGGTGCAAAGAAAGAGATTTATCAGTTGATCAATCAGTTTAAAGAAGAGGGGATGAGCATCATTCTGGTGTCTTCTGAAATGCCAGAGGTCCTGGGGATGAGTGACCGGATACTGGTGATGCATGAAGGACGACTGAGTGGTGACTTCACGATAGAACAAGCCTCACAGGAAATTCTGATGGCGGCAGCAGTAGGTAAACAACACATCGCGGAGCTGGCATAATATGAGTACGCACACCATCCCTTCACGCCGCCTGTTCAGTAAGGCCTGGCTACTTGAACAAAAATCACTGATAGCACTGCTGGTGCTGATTGCCATTGTCTCCGGCATGAGCCACAACTTTTTCACCCTGGCTAACCTGTTCAATATTCTGCAACAGACCTCGGTTAACGCCATTATGGCGGTAGGGATGACGCTGGTTATTCTGACCTCAGGTATCGATCTTTCCGTCGGTTCTCTTCTGGCATTGACCGGCGCGGTGGCGGCATCGCTGGTGGGCATGGAAGTTAATGCACTGCTGGCTATTGCCGCATCACTGTTACTGGGGGCATTTATCGGCGGGATTACCGGCGTCATAGTGGCTAAAGGCAAGGTTCAGGCTTTTATTGCCACGCTGGTCATGATGTTACTGCTGCGGGGCGTCACGATGGTATACACCAATGGCAGTCCGATCAGTACGGGGTTTAGTGATAATTCAGATCTGTTTGGTTGGTTCGGTATTGGTCGTCCGTTAGGCGTGCCAACCCCGGTCTGGCTGATGGCTATCATCTTCCTTGCAGCATGGTACATGCTCCATCACACACGGCTGGGGCGCTATATCTATGCGCTGGGTGGCAACGAAGCAGCAACCCGTCTCTCCGGGATTAGCGTTAACCGGATAAAAATCATTGTTTATGCGCTGTGTGGCATGCTGGCTGCGCTGGCCGGAACCATTGAAGTGGCGCGTCTTTCTTCGGCACAACCGACGGCAGGTACCGGCTATGAGCTGGATGCTATCGCGGCTGTAGTGCTTGGAGGGACCAGCCTGTCCGGAGGTAAAGGAAGGATTGTGGGTACTCTGATTGGTGCGCTAATCCTTGGTTTTCTCAATAACGGGCTGAATCTGATTGGTGTTTCTTCTTACTACCAAATGATCGTCAAAGCTGTAGTGATTTTACTGGCGGTGCTGGTAGACAACAAAAGCAGTAAATGATTGATTACCCTACAGGATTAATAATATGAAAAAACTCACTGCACTGGCCTTACTGTTAGGCGCAACATTAAGTACACAGGCGCTGGCTAAAGAGACTATCGCACTAGTGATTTCCACGCTGGATAACCCTTTCTTCGTCTCTCTTAAAGACGGTGCGCAGAAAGAAGCCGACAAGCTGGGATATAACCTGGTAGTGCTGGATTCGCAGAATAACCCGGCGAAAGAACTGGCGAACGTACAGGATTTGATGGTTCGCGGGACCAAAGCCATTTTGATTAATCCCACTGATTCTGATGCAGTAGGTAATTCGGTAAAAATTGCTAATCAGGCGCATATCCCGGTGATCACGCTTGACCGTGCAGCCAGTCAGGGTAAGGTTGTCAGCCATATTGCCTCTGATAATGTAGCGGGCGGTAAAATGGCGGGTGACTTCATTGCTAAGCAACTGGGTGACGGTGCAAAAGTGATTGAACTGGAAGGGATTGCCGGAACGTCGGTCGCCCGTGAACGTGGTGAAGGTTTCAAACAGGCGTCTGAAGCCCATAAATTCGATATTATTGCCAGTCAGCCTGCCGATTTCGACAGAACTAAAGGTCTGAATGTCATGCAAAACCTGCTGACTGCTCATCCGGATGTTCAGGCGGTATTTGCCCAGAATGATGAAATGGCACTGGGTGCAATGCGGGCGCTGCAAACTGCCGGTAAGTCCGGTGTGTTGGTGGTAGGCTTTGACGGAACACCTGATGGTGTGAAAGCCGTTCAAAGTGGCAAACTGGCAGCCACAGTGGCTCAGTTGCCGGAGAAAATTGGTGAAATTGGTGTAGATACGGCGGATAAAGTGTTGAAAGGCCAACAGGTTGAGGCCCGGATTCCGGTGGATCTGAAGCTTATCACCAAATAAATCAGATCAAGTTTGATGCGCGCCACCTTCGGGTGGCGCATTTATCTGGACGAATTTCTTTATGAAAAAAACCGGTAAACTCGTTGTTCTTGGCAGTATTAATGTAGATCACATTGTGAGTCTGGTGCAGTTCCCGCGTCCGGGTGAGACGGTGACTGGCAAGCAATATCAGGTTGCTTTCGGTGGTAAAGGGGCGAATCAGGCTGTAGCGGCCGGCCGCAGTGGGGCAGATATTGCGTTTATTGCCTGTGTGGGCCAGGACGATATGGGGGAGCGTATTCGTCAACAACTTGCAGACGATCGTATTGATGTGACGCCTCTGGCCACCGTGGAAGGAGAATCCACCGGTGTTGCGTTGATTTTCGTGAATGGTGAAGGCGAAAACTCTATTGGAATTTATTCCGGAGCGAATGCTGCGTTGACACCTGACCGTGTTGATCAGCAGCATCAGGTGATTGCTGATGCGGATGCGTTGCTGATGCAACTGGAGTCTCCGTTAGACAGCGTGCTGGCTGCTGCACATATTGCCCGCCAGAATCGGACCCGGGTCATACTGAATCCGGCACCCGCGACAGAACTTTCAGATGAACTGTTGTCGCTGGTGGATATCATTACGCCAAATGAAACCGAAGCTCAGACTCTGACCGGAGTCACCGTAAAAACCGATGATGATGCCGCGAAAGCCGCACAGGTGCTGCATGATAAAGGTATCAGTTCTGTATTAATCACTCTTGGCCAGCGCGGGGTGTGGCTGAGTGAACAGGGGAGAGGACAGCGTATTCCGGGATTCCGTGTGGAGGCGATAGATACTATTGCCGCCGGAGATACGTTTAATGGCGCTCTGATTACGGCATTGCTGGAGAATAAAACCTTGGAACAATCGGTACGCTTTGCGCATGCTGCGGCTGCTATCGCCGTCACCCGTCATGGAGCACAGCCTTCCGTCCCCTGGCGGGATGAGATTGACCACTTTTTACAGGCTCAGGGCTAAAGATGGCTACCATGAAAGATGTGGCCAGGTTGGCGGGGGTATCCACATCCACCGTATCTCATGTCATTAATAATAACCGGTTCGTCAGTGACACGATTCGGGAGAAAGTGACCTCCGCTGTCAGCCAACTGAACTATGCCCCCTCAGCATTGGCGCGGAGCCTGAAAATGAATCAGACCCGAACGATTGGAATGTTGTTAACTGCCAGTAGTAACCCGTTTTACGCTGAAGTGGTGCGGGGAGTAGAACGGAGTTGCTATGAACGGGGATACAGCCTGATTCTGTGTAATACAGAAGGGGATAAGGACCGTATGGACCGAAGCCTCGAAACATTACTGCAAAAGCGGGTCGATGGATTACTTATTATGTGTACCGAAAGACGCCGGCCATCTGCTGAGATCCTTGGGCGTTACCCATCAATACCTTCTGTCATGATGGACTGGGCACCATTTGAAAGCAGCAGTGATATTATTCAGGATAACTCATTGCTCGGGGGAGAAATGGCCACCCGGCACCTGATTTCCCGGGGTTATACTCGGATTGCCTGTATCGCCGGGCCCGGGGATAAGACTTCTGCAGGTTTGCGTCTTGAAGGCTACAAACGAGCGATGGCTACGGCAAAGCTGGAGGTGCCGCCTGGTTATATCGTCGAAAGTGATTTTGAATTTGAGGGCGGCTTTAACGCGATGCAGCAGTTGCTGATGGTTGACCCACGCCCTCAGGCTGTTTTTACCAGCAATGATGCGATGGCTGTGGGGGGATACCAGGCCCTCTACCAGGCCGGATTAACTATTCCTCAGGATATGGCGGTGATGGGATATGATGATATTGAGCTGGCCCGCTATATGACGCCTCCGCTTAGCACGATACGTCAGCCTAAAGATGAACTGGGTGAACTGGCCATCGATACTCTCCTTCACCGAATGGAGACTCCTGATGCCAGCCAGCAATTGCTGGTACTGACACCAGAGTTAATGCTACGTGCCTCGGTGGGAGACGCTTAGCCTTTCTTCTTAGCGCGGTCGTTAATCAGATTTTTTCCATCTTCCGGTTTCAGCAGCAGGAACATAAACGCTGATAACAGGGTGATGACCCCCATGGTCATAAAGGTCGAATGGAAATGATTCAGAGTCGTACCGGAAAAACTCTGCCAGAAACTTAATACAGCTGCACTGACTGCTACCCCAAAACTGATGGATAACTGTTGTGTCACCGCCAGTACACTATTACCGGCACTGGCATTCTCATCGGTTAAATCTGCCAGGGTTATGGTGTTCATGGAGGTAAACTGCGTTGACATAAACATCCCCATGACAAACAGTGGGATCAGCAGCATCCATAACGGATGGGCCGGAGACTGCAATGAAAAGCTTGCGACGAACAAACCGATAATAATGGTCACGGTCACCAGTGTTTTACGATATCCCAGTAAACGTAGTACCCGTGTCACCAGCGATTTCGCCAGTATCGAACCTATTGCGGTAGGAACCATTATACAGCCAGCCAGTATTGCCGGATAACCAAAGCCTATCTGCAACATTAGTGGCATCAGGAATGGAATACATCCGGTACCCAACCGTGAAGCTATATTTCCGATAATACCAATTGAGAATGTTCGGGTCTTAAACATCGGCAGGCCAATGAGCGGCGCGGGATGGCGTTTGGCATGCCAGATGTAAGTCAGTAATAACAGAATCCCCACCAGTAATATGGCTGTAGCCAGTAATCCCGGGACCAGCCGTTCACCAAATAATTCAATACCTATAGAGATAGCCACTAACCCAAGCCCAAACAGTAAAAAGCCCGGGATATCAAACCGCCGTTTTGGGGTGGTAAAGTCGGGCATATATTTACGGGCAAAGAATATCCCGGCCAGGGCGATAGGAATGTTAATCAGAAATATCCAGTGCCATGTTGCATAGGTGACCAGCACACCTCCCAGTACAGGTCCTAACACTGGGCCGACCAGACCTGGCATAGTGACGAAATTGAGAATCGGCAGCAGTTCGCTTCGCGGATAAGCTCTTAATAAAGCAAGACGAGCCACCGGCATCATCATCGCTCCACCAATTCCCTGAATCACCCGTGAAATAACCAGTAAAGAGAGTGAACCGGATAAAGCACAAATCAGTGATCCCAGTGCAAACAGGCTAACCGCAGCGATAAAGACTTTTCGGGTACCGAAGCGGTCGGCAAGCCAGCCGCTCACAGGAATCAGCATAGCGACGGTCAGTGTGTAACTGATGACCGCAGATTGCATAGCTAAAGGAGGACGGTCAAGGCTGCGCGCTATCGCGGGTAATGCGGTGTTGAGAATTGTCGCATCCAGTGATTGCATGAAAAACGCCATGGCGGCTATCCAGGGCAGACCGGCCATACTACGTGCAGAACGAACCATTAAATTTCCTTTTGGCTGTGAGGGCTCTTTCCGGAGAGACCCCTTAGGCAAAGTTCTGTCATTATTCTAATGCGTTTCCACTAAGAATAATGAGTTTGCAGAAAAAAACGCAGATATTCGTGTCTTTCCTGAACAAATTGACTATTTTCCCTTCCTTGTGGGTAAAAAAACGACACTTGAAAATTATTTTAAAATAAACCCTTGCGGGAAAAATTAATCTCCCTATAATGCGCTCCCACTGACACGGCAAAGCGCGATGCGCCAAGGTGTGACAGGGACTGAAGTGATTCGGCCCGGAGAAAAAATCACGAAATA